>CAJCCX010000308.1 GCA_903961015.1 uncultured bacterium | reverse complement strand
CAACATTGCTTCTTGCCGCAGTGACAACTCCGGGGTGGCTTTGGTCGACCGAGTTTGGAGGCTATGACGCGCTCTCCTATCACCTTCAACTTCCCCGAGAATGGCTCGCACTGGGTCGAGTGCAGACACTTTCGCACAATATCTATTCGGCATTTCCTTCATTCGTTGAATGCGCGTATTTGCATGTGATGGCGATGCGAGGTTCGGCTTCTGCTGGCGCACTCGACGCGCAAATCCTGCATGGATTGTTCACGCTTGCGACTGCCGCAATGATTGCCCTCCTTGCGCAAGCTTGTCATGAGCGATGCGTTGATCAATCGCACGATCCTGCACTCACGCAGCGGATGCGAACGATCGTCGGGTGGTGCGCAGCGGGACTCTTTCTTGGATTGCCGTGGATTATTGTGACTGGATCGCTTGCATACGACGAAATGCCGATGGTGCTGATGTTGACAGCGGCACTTTGGCTGATTGTGTCGCGTACATCGGATGCGTCGCAGCGGGGAATTTTTACCGCCCTCGCAATTCTGTGCGCAACCGCGATGGGCGCAAAATTGACGGCTGCACTCTTTGTCACCGCCCCCATCGCACTCTTGTCGATCCCTTGGTTGAGACGTTTGATTTGTGATGGCGGTGCAACAGCGACATCTGCAGTACGAGTAATCATGCTCGCTGTCATTGCCGGAATCGTCGTGCTCTCACCGTGGTGGTTGCGGGGTGCGATCACCAGCGGATCTCCATTTTTTCCAATTCTTGGAAATGGTGGATTGACAGCAGTTCAAGCTGAGATATTCCATCGTGCGCATGGTTCGATCGCTGCCAATGAATGGTGGAACGCACTGCACGACCAATTTTTATTCGTCGGATTGACAGCAATAGCACCAAACGCAGAACCGTGGCGTCCATTCTGGTCGATCCTTCCTTTGGTGGGATTTCTCAGTGGAATCTTTCTGCTTGTGAGAAGGGAATCACATTTGATCGCCGCACAATTATTGTTTGTGGCTTTCATTCAAGTGATGTTGTGGCTTTTCTTCACCCATGCGAAGGGACGCTTTTTGATTCCAACTGCAATTCCATTGGTTGTTCTTTTTGCGCTGGTCGTCACAAACTTGGAACGCTCCCGTTGGCTTGGGCGTGTTGCGCTCTGCAGCATTCTCGCCGCATGGTGCATGCAACCACTGCTTGCATATGCAACCGATGGACCTGTGATCGAAAACCAATTCACGCCTGCAACTGGTATTGGACTGGAACGGATTTTTACAGGAGAAAGTGGCGGAGATGGGCTGCCTGCAGCGCTCTATCGTTTGCCACCAAGTGCGCGCGTCGTTTCGCTCGGAGGTTCCGCGGTTTTCTGGTGGCCGATGATCCCTGGATATTCAACAGTTTGGAATGGAAATCCTGTTGGCCGCGCGCTTGCGTCGAGCGGCGGCGATCCAGAAATTGCGATTGCAGATTTGCGCCGTGCAGGATGGACGCATGTTGTTATCGACGAAAACATGCTTCGAATCTGGCAGAAATCGGGTTGGCTTGATTCCAACATCACACCAGATGCCGTCGTGAGATTGACTGCACGATTGAAACCGATCTGCGTAACAGGTGGCGGTGCTCTCTATCCACTGGAGCGTTAAAAAAAGTCAAAGTACGCTCCCACTGAAACATGAACACGAATCAAAGATCAACAAATCGAAGAATGCGCACCTGCGTTTTGTGTCTTTGCGCAGTCGTGCTTGTGGGGTGCTCGACAGAACCAAAGGGACTTGATTCATTTCCCTCTGACACAAAGCCGAATCCTCGGAGTGTTGTCGTTGCGAGTCCAGCTGCAAAACCAATATCAACAAATGATCGTCCACCTGCAATCTTCAATGGAGACGTGATCGCATGGGAGGAAATGCAACCTCGCCTGTATGAAGTTTCGGGAGGTCAAGTGATTGAAGAAATTGTGCTCGAGCGATTGCTGCGTCAAGAATTGCGACTTGCAGATCTCACCATCGATGAAGCAGCGATCGAACTCGAAGAAAAAACTGCACTTGAAGCGCTTTCGACTGATTCTGCTCGTGCGACACAATTGCTGACAGCTCTTCGAAATGCGCAATCACTTGGGCCAACGCGGTGGGCGGCTCTCTTGTGGAGAAACGCGGCGCTGCGCGCTTTGGCGAAGCGCGAAATCACCATCAGTGACGACACGATTCGCCAAGCGTATGACACTGTTCACGGTCCAAGAAGAATTGCGCGGCTGATAGTGGTGTCTGACATCTCCAAGGCGGAAAAAGTACGAACAAGATTGAATGCCGGAGACCCTTTTCCCGAAGTCGCCGCACAATTGTCGATCGATTCGAGCGCCGAACGAGGTGGGTTGCTGACACCAATCGCTCGGCTTGATCCTTCATTTCCCCCTGCTTTCCGAGAGGTTTTGTTCACAATCAAACCGGGCGAAAATTCCGCTGCGATCCTCTTGGAAAATGGTTATGCCATCATCCAACTGCTCGAGGAAATTCCTGGCGATGGAGCGAATCCTGCGACAACGCGCGCTGAAGATGAACGATCAGCGCGACGAGCGCAAGAACGAGTTGAAATGGATCGACTCGCGAGAACACTCTTGCGCAAAGCGCGACCAACAATCTTTGACGATTCACTTTCCGATTCGTGGAACCGCAGACCCCGCGCAGAAAACTAGTCGAGCCTTCTAAGTCGAAAATGTATGGGCTCAAATGGGATGGACTCAAATGTGGATGGACTCAAATATGGTTCGTGCAGATTTTGGCAGCGGACTGATTTGCCCCCGGGCTCAAACATGCTTCGCCGAGCTGCGCAGACTTGCTCGGCTTGCAAACTCGCCTGGGTTCTAATTCACGAAGTTACCCACCTCGCACATCCTGGTAT
>CAJCCX010000307.1 GCA_903961015.1 uncultured bacterium | reverse complement strand
TGATGGACAAGTCGCGCAACATTGATGCCCTCAAATTCAAAGAGAAGGGCTGGTTTTTCCTGAGGAATCACAGCGAAAATTTGCCCCGACCACCACATCACTGTGTCCGACCCATCTGTATTGCCTCGCATCTTCAGAAATGCAGTGATGTTGTCGGACGGATTATCGAGATCAATTTTCGACTTGGCCGATTGTGGCGTTGCAGAAGGATTGATCGCGCATGCAAACATGCCAAAGATAAAGAGCGTCAGGAATGCGATTGAAAATGGTTTCAAGTTGTCTCCAGTTTGAATATGTCAATTGCATTCTACTTCTGCAGTTGAAAAATTCGTAAACTACCTATGTGAATCTACTCATCCTTGGAGGAACATCATTTCTTGGCCCAGCCATTGTTGAAAGCGCACGAGCGAAAGGGTGGACTATCACGCTCTTTAATCGTGGCAAAACAAATCCTGGTCTCTTTGCTGATATTGAACAGATTCACGGAGACCGCGATCCGAAAGTTGCGCCTGGACTTGAACCGCTCGCTGCTGCGATTCGAACTGGCCGAACTTGGGATGCGGTCATTGACACAAGTGCGTTCGTGCCGCGCATCACAACAGCAAGCGCAGAACTTCTGAAACCCGCTGTTCGGCAATACATCTTGATCACGACCCTGAATGTCTATGCGGATCCACTGCCCGCTCATGCGGACGAAACTGCGCCGCTTGCGAAAGATTTGCCTGAAGCGCAAGAAAAGTTGTCGAATGAAACATATGGACCGAACAAAGCTGCATGTGAACGTGCGCTGACTGGGATCTATGGCGATCGCGCGACGATGCTTCGCCCCACTCTCATCGTTGGCCCTGGAGATCCGACCGATCGGTTCACGTATTGGCCCGTGCGAATGCAACGGGGAGGTGAGGTCCTCATCGCAAGTTCGCCGAAGCCGTGGGATGTCGAAACGTCAATCATTGATGTTCGCGACCTCGCCGACTTCGCATGCGCTTGCGCAGAGAAAGGTCACGGTGGCGCATTCAATTGCGCTGGACCAAATGGCCCGCTGACATTCGATGGTCTTGTGCAAGGATGTCGCGCCGCATTTGGAAATGAGATCGTGCTGATTCCTGTAGATGAAGAATGGCTGCTTGAACAAAAAGTTCAGCCGTGGATGGGTCTGCCGATGTGGATTCCTTCGTCGATGGCAGCAGAAGCGACAATGGGATCTATAAATAGAAGGAAGTCCATCGAGAATGGAATGCGATTTCGCCCACTTGCGCAAACTGCGCGCGATACAGCGCAGTGGATGGAAAAAACTCGCCCCGACTTTGATTTCGGCGTGAAGACCGGCGCGCCTGGAATCACTCGCGCTCGTGAGGCAGAATTGATTGCGGCTTGGAAGGCGCACACCAAGATATGAAAAGCCCAATCACATTTCGCGATGCAACTCTTGCTGATATCGATGCAGTCGTCGCATTGATTGAAAGCGCGTACCGCGGCGAAGTCAGTCGCGCTGGATGGACAACCGAAGCTGACATTCTGGATGGACAACGAACCGACATCGCTGAAATGTCCCAGATCATCAGCGGAATTCGATCACGCGTTCGGCTTGCATTTCAAAGCGAAAGACTCGTTGGTTGTGTGCGCATCGAACAAGAAGAGAATGCGGGATATATCGGAATGGTTTCGGTCAGCCCCACAATGCAAAGTGCTGGCATTGGCCGACAAGTGCTTGCAGAAGCGGAGCGAGTCATTCGTGACGAACTGCGATTAACGCGCGCGCGAATGACGGTCATCGGCCAACGCGACACGCTGATCGCGTGGTACGAACGGCGTGGATATTCGGTGTCAGGTAAGCGACAACCGTTTCCATATGGCCAACCGAGAGCCGGACTTCCAAAGCGCGCCGACCTCTACTTTGAGGTGCTCGAAAAATCGTTCGAACTCCCTCTCTGATTCATAGGTCTCAAATCAATTTTCTGGCTGACCCTCTTCGTCGGAAGCATTTGTGTTCTCTGGCTTCACAACAACCACGATTGCATTCGCTGGGGCGTAATACTTCGCAACATCGATTGTTGTGCGAGACAGACTCACCGATACTGCGCAGCCACCAACGCGCACGCATCATCATCGAATCGATCGTCACGACGCATCTGACTGAAGAGCGCGAGTAATTCAGATTCAGTGAGATGCTGCTTCTCAACGCCCGACACATCTAAATAGACTTTGCCACGATGCATCGCGATCAACCGATCTCCCAGCGTCGCTGCTTGCTGCATGGAATGCGTGACCATCACGGTCGTTGCGCTTGAGTGCGCCACAAGCCGCGTCGTGAGTGAAATCACCAACTCCGCACTTCTGGGATCAAGCGCGGCAGTGTGTTCATCGAGAAGCAACACCTTTGGACTCGTCAGCGTCGCCATCAAAAGTGTTATTGATTGTCGCTGACCTCCAGAAAGCAGCCCGATCGGATCATCAAGTCGATTTTCCAATCCAAGACCAATCTGCGCCAAGAGGTCCTTCCATTCACCACGACGCGCGCCACGCAACAATGGTGCGAGCGTGCGCCACTTGCCGCGCTTCGATGCGAGCGCCAAGTTTTCCGCAACCGTCAATCCAGGTGCGGTCCCTGCAAAGGGATCCTGAAAGACGCGGCCAATCAGATGCGCACGTCGATGCTCAGGCCAACGCGTGATATCTGCATCATCAACCATAATCGATCCACGGTCAAGATCGAATGCACCTGATATTGCTCCTTGCAGCGTGCTCTTTCCAGAACCGTTTGTTCCGATCACCACAGTGAATGATCCAGGCGCAAGTTGGATGGTGACATTGGCAAGCGCGCGAACTTCATTTGCCGTTCCTGGATTAAATGTTTTACAGACGGAATCAAGCCGGAGCATGCTTGCCTCGCTTCCTTCCCATGCTCTTCAGCCAAGTTGGCCCGACGATTGCTGCGAGAACGACGACTGCCGTGACTAACTTCAAATCATTTGCATCGAGCCCCATGCGAATAGCGATTGCCACCAAGAGGCGGAAGAGCACCGCGCCCATCACAGCGCCGATGATTGCTAATGCGATCGAGCGAACCGGGCCAATCAAACTCTGCCCCAAGATCACGCTCGCTAGTCCAAGAACGATGACACCAATTCCCATCTGCGCATCTGCGAAAGATTGCATCTGCGCAAAGAGCGAGCCAGAGAGTGCAACTAATGCATTTGAAAGCGCCAAGCCAAGAATCGTCATGCGATCAGTGCTCGTGCCAAGCGCTCGAAGCATGCGAGCGTTGTCGCCAGTCGCTCGCATCGCAGCGCCAAGCTCGGTTTTCAGAAAGAGCACTAAAAGTATTCCAGCCACGCCCACAACAATTGTGGTTGCAAGCAAAAGACCGAGATCGCTTGACGGAACACTCCGCCCCAGAATCGATGTCTCTTGGCCGAACCATGCAGTGGCACCCTGCTCGAAGGGCGTGAAGATCGTGTTCGCTTTGATCGGCACATTGCTTGCACCCATGATGCGCAAGTTCACTGAATAGAGCGCTGTCATCACCAAAATTCCAGAGAGCAGAGCATTCACCTTGAAGTGCACATGAATAGCGCCAGTGATTGCACCCGCAAGTGCGCCGCCCGTCATACCCGCGATTGTTGCCGTGACTGGATCGACGCCATCACCCAAGAGACGCGCGGTGATCGCAGCGCCTAGTGGAAATGAACCATCTGCTGTGATGTCTGGCAACTGATAAACGCGGAACGATAAATAGATTCCAAGCGCAAGTACGCCGAAAACCAAACCGATCGCAAGCGTTGCAATGAGCAGACTCATGCCGAGCCTCCCAAAGCAATCGCCCAGATCGACCCGCGCAGAAATGCGGTCTCAATGCCCTCGGCGTTGCGCAATGCGTGCATCACTGCGCGGAGTGGTTGTTCAGCGAGCAACTGTCCTGCGGCTGATGGATCCTGCGTCGAACGTGGGACGGGTCGGTACGAAGCGACCGCGACATGCGCATGAAGAAAAAGATCATCTGATGGGGCGACTTCATTGCGCATCAAAATTAATTCACTCGAGACCTCAGCAGGAAGTATTGCACGCGACGCTGTATCGGAAGCGAACACGACTGCAACCATCGAATCGCTGCGGTGCATTGGGTCGCCTGCGAATCGCAGAGACGCACGAAGTTCCGTTGGCGTCATACCTAAAGGTTGTGTGCTCCATTCGTCTGGCGAAATTCGCGCCCAAGCACCGAACGCTCCAGCACATTCGCCGACAGCAATGAATGCCACTGCGCCGCCAGATACTTTCACCAACTGTCTCGCGAGCGCCGAAAGTGAGATTGACTCGTTTCCGTTCCACTCGAAATATCCGCGCATCGAAAATGGTGCATCAACAACAAGTGTGTTGCGCACGATGCACGAAACGGCTCCCGCATCGCTTGATGCGAGACAATCTGGCCGTGGCGCACCCGCTGGAGCGACTGCAACGGTTCCACCAGCAACAAGTCCCTCGCCGAAGAGCCCATGCGCAGACGCTTCATCGGCGGCAAGTGCCATGTGACCAATCGCCAACGTCGACGGAGTCGCGCGAATAATTCCGGTGCGAATAAATGTGGGACGCGCAACACCTCGCACTGGTTCTCGTGTCAACGATCCAGTCCAAGTGCAATTTGTACTGAAGTCGATCGCACTTGTGACAACAGCAGTTGAGTTGGTTGCCGATGTCACTCCAAGCAGTACATCAAGCCTTGAAATCCGAAACATTTCACGGACCGGAGCGCTTGCCGCAGTCACGATCATTGCACCCTTGACTGCACGCAAACGAGCGAGCGCCTTCAGAAGCACACCAATTCCCACGGACGAAATGAAGTCGACGTTTGCAAGGTCGAGCTCAATTCTCGAACGGCCAGAACGGATCGCTTCTTCGAGCGCCGCCGCAACCATTGGAGACCATGAAGCATCCAACCGACCATTCATCACAATGAGCGCCGCATCGGCCGTCAGACTCGAATCGATCTTCATTTCGCACTCCCCGTCGACTCGGTGACGACTCGCGCGCCATCCATCATCGGCTTGGGAAGCGTAATGCCGTACCGAGCCATACGAATCGGATTGATGAGGAGCATCGTCTCCTTTGGATCGGTGAATGGGATGCTCGCTGGCGACTGACCATGAAGCACTTTGTCAACGAGTCGCGCGCATTCACGACCGACGTCTTCAAAGTCGCGCGAAACAGAAATCGTCGCGCCAGCTCTCATCGCTCCTGGCGAAAACGCGAAGACTGGAATGTTCGCACGATCGGCACTCTTGACAATCGCTGCGAAACCTGTGCTCGAAGAATTATCTGAGATCTGCAAGATCGCCTGAATTCCCTTTGTTGCGAGTCCTTCTGCCGCTTCGGGAAGTTCCGTCGGTCGATCAGCGGCGACAGATATCAACTCGATTCCTGCAGCATTGAGTACGTGCTGCCATTCATTGCGGTGATAGACGCTATTTACTTCACTTGGAGCGAAGACCGTTCCCACTCTTTTCAGATTCGGTATCGCCGCCGTCGCCACCTCGAGCATGCGTGCCCAATCGCAAGTGATCTGCGCACCCGTGACATTTGGCAAGTGATCATCATTCGACTTTCCCGCTCCAGCTGCGACGCCGGATGCAATCAAAGAAAAAACAATAGGGACGTTCTTGATGCGTCGCAACGTTGCTTGCAATGCGGGCGTCGTGAACGGCACAACAACATCAGGCTTCTCCTCGGCAATCGCAGCGACAATCGTCCCAAGCGCGCCGATATCAAGCTGCGCATCTCGGAGTTGAAGAGTGCAGTTCACTCCGTTCTTGTAACCAATCACTCCCATTTCTTGCATGAATCCTCGGTAACAATCTTCGAAATTTGGAGTGCGGTTGTACGTGAGAACTGCGATCGTTGGCATTGCGCGTGGCGCCGCATTCGCAGATGCCCCCGCTGCAGGGAGTGCAGCGAGCATCGCCCCGATCGATGGCGGCACAAGTTCTTGCGCAACTTTTCGAACGATCGGTGGTGCTGGCGGGTCGTAGATGGTCTCGGCGATCGCCGCGAGTTCTGGAAGGCGAATCCAGTTTTCGCCGAAGCCTGAATAATTCAACTGCAATGCGATAGGCAAAAAGTTTTCGCATGGAATATCTCGTGGTGCAACCCCCTTCAAAACCAACTCTGCGATCGCGCCAGTCGAAACACCCATCGCGCGATAATCCGCGCCGTAGTTGATCGCAGCACCCAACTTTGACAACTCAGGGAAATTCGTAATCACGGGCACGTGTGCTTTGCGACATCGATCCGTCACCGTTGGTGCGGCGGCTATGACGTTTGTGTCCGCAAGAATCCAGAAGCAATCGATCCCACGCGAAATCAAAACGTCGGTCGCTGTCGCAACCTCGGAGACATTGGTGCCGTTGGCTTCGAGAAGCTCGATGCCAAGTTCTGCGCATGCTGCTCTTCCAAGTTTGACGGAAGCTTCCGCATTTGACTCTGCGGGATTCCAGACGCAACCCAATCGTTTCACATTTGGCGCTGAAGTATGCATCGCCATGAGTAGCAACTTTGCTGGCTGCAATGTTCCAAAGCCAGCGACATTGGTCGGTCGTGTCGAACCTTCGGTCCATGGACCCAGCGGAACTCCAAATCCAGGCGGCGAAACTACTAATCCGAACACGTGTGGCAGGCCTCGCTTATTTGCGCGCAATACGGTTTGCGTTGCGACCGTCGAGAGCGACACAATCAAGTCATAGGGCGGCGATGCACTGCACACTGCGGCCGCCATCTGCCCGAGTGTCCCAACATCTCCCTCGGCATTAAAAGTGTCAAAGGTCGTTCCAGTTGACTCACTGAATCCAGCCTCTTTCAATCGTTCAATCACGCCAAGCCGCCCGACGTTCATCGCATCGATCGAAGAGATCTGAATCACTGCGATTCGCCGCGGTCGAGCCGCTTGCGCTGCCGCATCGAGCGGGCCTCCCGTCGGGCGCTGGATAGATCGATCGCTGAGCACCAGCACTGCAGATGCAGCGGCAATCAGGAGAATCCCAAGGATGAGACGTCGTGCGGAGTAAAACAC
>CAJCCX010000306.1 GCA_903961015.1 uncultured bacterium | reverse complement strand
CCTTGTTGCCGACGCACCGCCTTGACCGCAAGCGGAGGGGCATTGAGAAGTGCTTGGTCAACCACAGCTTTTTCTCGACGAAGCTCACCAAGTAATTTCAGCAAATGGGCATCGAGATTAAACATCCATTTTTTATACAGTTGCTCGAGTTCTTGGCGATTGAACCTAGCCATGGGATCATCGAGTCCACTCTGAGCAATAGACCATTCGACCAGTCGGGCAGGGGTTCCATCAAATCGATAGAGTTTGATTGTCACTTCTAATCTGCGCTTTGGATGCGCGAATGGATCGGTGGCTTCGCCTGGCAACGTGGTCATGAGATCGTTTGCGGTTTGCTTGGAAATCGAACCAAGCCATCCGCCACCTTGGGCAACATCAAAATCCGTTACCGATGGTCGTGAATGAACGGAGCTCGAAAAACTTTGGTCCTCAAGGATTTCCAGTGCAGCAGCGCTGGCAAGTAATGTTTTTTCGCCAATCGACGGAAAGCGAACCCACACGCGCAAGTCCGTGGACGAGCCACGCGTGACGACTTCGATCTTTGAGACGACACCAATCCCCCATTCTGGACGGGAAGGATGACGAACACGATCGCCCTTTTTGTACGTTGCTTCAATCATTCAGCGGCGTTCGCGCAACAACCAACTCAGTCATGATTCGCGACGCCATGTAGAGTGTAACCATGCACGGCGGAATTGTTATTGCTTTTTTTGGAGATTGTGTCGGCCAACCCGGAAGGCGATCCCTTCAACACGCCATTCCCATTGTTCGTGAGAGTTTTACGCCAAACGCCATCGTTATCAATGGCGAAAATCTGCGAAATGGCTCTGGAATCACCCCTGATTTGTATCGCGACCTCCGAAAGTTGGGCGCCGATGCTGTCACTTTGGGTGACCATGTTTTTCGAGACGCTCGAATCACTCCAATCCTCGAAGATCCAACGGAACCTATTTCTCGCCCGGCAAATCTATCTTCCAAAGCTCCAGGAAAACGTTGGATTCGGATTCCCGCAACACCCCAACGTCCAAGAGATATTTTTGTTGTCACAGTCTTGGGCAGAGTCTTCATGTCTTTACATGCAGACGATCCATTTGCGACTGTGGATGCTGTCCTTGCTTCCCTTCCAGAAAGATCACCAATCGTGATCGTCGAAGCGCACATGGAAGCGACTTCAGAAAAAGCTGCGCTTGCGCATCATTTGGATGGTCGTGTCGCAGCTGTGATCGGCACACACACGCATGTTCCCACTGCGGATGCTCGCATCTTGTCAGGCGGAACTGCCTTCATCACAGACGTTGGAATGTGCGGGCCATATGCAAGCATCATCGGCCGTGATGTGAAGGGTGTGTTGCGTGCGATGACGACAGGCGTGCACACGAATTTCGAAATGGGAGAAGGTGGGGAGCGCGCGTGCGGATGCGTCGTTGAGATTGATCCGGTCAGCGGTCGAGCGATTCGCATCGAGCGAATTGATGTCCCACTCAATCAGCAAACTGCGCCAACTGGTGGTTGATTGGACAGACCCAGTGCGGAATCGCTGATATAGATCGCATTCAAATCGAAAAGAACACCGCGCAAAACTGGAATTTCCGTCTTCCCACGATCTAAAAAGATGGACCACGGAGTCTGTGTATCTCCGACCGCGGGCATAGGAACAAAGTCCGAATCAGGTTGGTGACGCAGGATGCGGCAGCAACGATCCAAGTTTTCAACATACGCAGTTGCAATTGGAAGATTGCTCGCCAGAGTTTGCCCTTCAGCGCTCTTCGAATCCAAGAGCAGCAAGAATTCTGTGCAGAGTTGATGGGTGAGTGCGGCGGCACGCAAGCGAGTATCGATGCCAGCAACAGCGCAATAGGACTCGAACTGCGCGTCGTTTTGAAGTTTCATAAATCTTGCATACTCATCTTCGATTTTAATTTCAGCCATGATCATTGTCTTGCGAGGGACGGGGCCTACCAAGCGCACTCGCATGACATTGGCAACAGTCTGCAGCATTTCGGCAAGACTTCCTGGGAGTCCGTCAACGGCTCGTGCTCGCCAAAGAAATCGGTAAACGCAAAATGAAACAAAGACACCCATGGTCACTGCAAGTGAGAAATTCATCGTGGGATATAAACTGATATCTGGTCGAAGTCCCTGAAGAAGCGAAAAGTCAAAGACAATCATGATTTGAAGCGCGGGAACATTGACCCGTTGTGATCCATGCATGCCATATCCGACAAAAAACAAAACCGGCGCGAAAATCATCAAGAAACCAGCAAGAGTTGACACAAGTGGTATCAAGAAAATAACAGAAAAAATTGCTAATGAAAAACCCATGAGTACACCGAGAAAGCGGAGGCTGCCAATCATGAGCGTTCCACCAAACGTTGTCTGAACGACCAACATGACCGTCTCGACGCATCCAATTCCGTTATCCCAATTCAAAGTGACACAAATGATTGCGCAAATCAAAATTGCAATTGAACATTTAACGGCATGTTTCAGTGCGGGGATGTTTGGAATCAAAATACTCTGGCGAAACATGTCCGAAAGACTTTTGCGCAAATTCCCAATGAGCACACTTGCAAAGTCTGGACGATGGGAGAAAATCGTAAAAGTACGCAGTGTCGCAATGGCAAGAGGAGCCTCTAAAGCAAGGTTGCAGATCGCGCGCAAGGAAGGGTCTGAATGAGGTTTACTAGCTGAATCTTGAAGTCGCACAAGCGCTTCGTCAATACCAGCAAAATCTTTGAAGTTCTCGAACTTCAAAATCAATCGAGACAAGAAAAAGTCAAGCGAAGTCAAAAGTTCGATGGCTTCAGGAGTCGGTTCAAATTTATCGGAAGCCAGTCTTTGTGCCGCGAGATACAGACCCGCACTCACTCGCCGTTCGAACGCAAGAAACGTCAGAAGATCTGGATGTTCGCGATCATCGAATGCCGAATCTGTTTCTGCTTGATCGAGCAGTTGCATATTCTCGATGATGTCGGCACGGTAATAATCTGGGAAGAGCTTTAAGACATCAATCGGTTCCTTGCTCCGCATGTGATCAATCAGAGATCGCAGCAGAAGTTGCGAGCGCATAAGTGATTTGGCAATGCGCTCTCGCAGAATGAAACTTGGATTTGAAGGCCAGAGAAAAATCGACACGAATGACGCAACACAAATTCCGACCAATACTGACTTGTAAACAATAACCGCAATATGCTCGGCAGTGCTCTTATCAAAGAACATCATGAAGTTGATGACAATAAATGGATATCCCATGATGAAAACAGTGCCCCGATACCGACTCGATCCCATGAAATACATGATCGCGACGATGTACAACCATAGGATGAAGAGCAGGAACCAAGGTTGCTGAATGAAAAGGGCACCCAAGGCAACTGCGGCTGCACAACCGAATGTTGCTGCGCACAGATTCAGTACAAATCGTGTGACCGAACCCGCACCACGAAGTTCTGAAACAATCAGCAAGATGCTCATTCCTGGATACAGAATTTCGAATCGAAGCGTCATCTGAATTGCGATGATCAAAAGCCCGCCGATTGCGAGTCTTGCAGCAAATTGCCAGCGTTCTTTGTCTGGCCGAAGATCAGATAAAATCAACGACCAAAATGATGGTGGGCAATGCGGAATCTCGGACGTTTTAGAATGCATAATGGCGATGGGTTAATTCTGTCCGTGAGTTGGCAATTCTAGCCAACGCATAAGTACATGATTCATCGAGTCGTTCATAGAGTGCAGTCAGAATAAGTGCACGCAGTGTCGATTCGTGATAGTGTCAAGTACTGGCATTCTTGTTTGATGCCAGTTTTTTCACCTTCTAGATACTGGAGACCGAAATGTCATTCACCGTTGGATCGAAAGCCCCTGCGTTTACTCTTCCAAGCCAACCTGGTCAACCTGTTGATGTTGGCGCGATCATCGGCAAAGAAAAGATCGTCTTACTTTTCATCCCGCTTGCATTCAGCCCAGTATGCACAGCTGAAATGTGCCATTTCAGAGATCACTGGAATCAGTGGACTTCGTTGGGCTGCAAAGTTTTTGCAGTGAGCGTTGATTCTCCATTTGCTGTTGCGAAATTTCGAGAACTGGAAAATATCCCGTTTCCAATCCTGAGCGATTTCAACAAAGATATCTCTCGCTTGTATGGCGCACTCCACGAAGACTTGATTGGAATGAAAGGCGTTTCGAAAAGATCTGCTTTCGTCATCGATGCCAAGGGAATTGTGAAGTACGCATCGGTCAGCGAGGATCCACGAGTTCAAGTCGACTTTGCGGCAATCGAAGCTGCCGTCAAAGCGTGCTGAGCGTTGCGCCGAAACCGCCACCGCCTGGGGTTTCGATCTCGAATTGATCATCTGCCTCCATACGGGCAGCAACGATTCCCGCAACATCTTCAATTCGCCCATCGGCGCGGATGATTCGCTGTGCACCGCACATTCCAGGCCTGCCACCGGCAAGTCCATAGGGTGATTCAACCCTGTGCTGCGAGAGAAATGACAAGTCGACGGCTTCGAGAAATCGAATTCGGCGAACGAGTCCATCGCCGCCTCGATATTTCCCAGTACCACCAGAATGCGTGCGCACTCGAAATGTCTCCAGTCGAACTGGATACCGCCGCTCCAGAACCTCTGCATCTGTAATGCGCGTGTTGCTGATGTGCGTGTGCACACCACTTTCACCAGCGCCTTCACAAGTCGCACCAGCTCCACCTGCAATCGTTTCATAGAAACCAAATCGCGCATTTCCAAAGAGCAAATTATTAATTGTTCCTTGACTGCACGCAGCGAGATCAAAGCAGCGCCACAGTAAATCGACCAATCGCTGACTTGTTTCGGTTTGTCCGATTGCGCATGCTGGACATGCAGCGGGTGAACCAGAAAAATCTGGTGACAAGATCGAGCCCTTTGGAAGGGTGATTTGCACGGGATCAAGAAGTCCCTCATTGAGCGGAAATGCAGGACCGTCGGCACCAAGACGTTGGCCGACTAAAACGCGAATGGAATACATCACCGCGGCTCTGGTGACTGCAAACGGTGCGTTGAGATTGCGAGGATGTCTGCTCGCGGTCGAGGTAAAGTCGATTTCGAGTCGAGTGGGATTCGAACTTCGTTTCATTCGCACGCTGAGAATTGTTCCATCGTCAAGTCGCTCTTGCGAAGTTGGAATCTCGACTGGGAGTTGTTCGATCGCACGTTCTGCTGCACGACGCGCGGAATCTCGCAATCGATCGCAACACGCTCGCAGTGATGCAATAGTGCACTCGCCCACAAGTCTACGCATTCGTATTGCGGCAAGTTCGTTCGCAGCAACTTGTGCTCGCAAGTCAGCCAGATTGTCCTCGACCAAGCGGCTTGGCCATTTTCCACTTCGAAGTTGATCTTCGATTCGATCGAATCTTGCGACGCCATCTTCGACAATCACTGTCGGTTCGATCACGATGCCTTCCTGCTCCAGAGTGGTCGCATCAGGAGGCATCGACCCTGGTCGCGATCCACCAATCTCCGCGTGATGCGCTCGATTTGCAGCGAAACCAATCAATTCGCTGGATGGAGTAAAGATCGGTGTGATGACCGTCAAATCGGGCAAGTGCGAACCGCCAAATCGAGGATGATTCACGACAACGGCTTGCCCAGGCTTGAATTCGTGCACAGCCTTCACGCTACGAATGCACGATCCCAGCGCGCCAAGATGAATTGGAATATGCGGCGCATTGATGACGAGAAATCCCTCCGCATCCAACAGACCACAAGAAAAATCGAGTCGGTCCTTGATGTTTGCAGACACAGCAGTACGCCTCAACTGTTCGCCCATATCAGTCGCAATCGAACCGAGCTGCGCTGCCAGAAGTTCGTGGGTGCTTACTGCACTTGTGGTGACATGGTCAATGCGCTTGAAAATCATTGCACCCATTTTATGTGTATGAGATTGCCAACCAGCCGCAATAAATGCCGTTGAGTCTCGACGCATCACAGTCATCGGACCATTGGAAGGTTGAGTGTTTTTAAAAATTTCTTGAGTTGTGATTGGCGCATTTGACCTTGCGGATTCAATGTGAATTCGAATCCGCTCGACTTCAATCTTGCGCGTTTGGTCATAACCGAAGCCATAAATCTCACGAAAGCGCAGGCCAAATCCTGCGGTCAGTGATTCGACCAAAGTATCACGCTTGCAATGCGATGTAATTTCTACCTCGATGCTTTCCTCGGTTCCAGCCAAGCGCATCAACGCAATCTTTCGAGTGACAAGGGTTGATGCTCGATCAATTCCAAGTAACCCCATTTCTGTTTGGCCTCGATTTTGTAATTGCTCCAACCGATCCCACATCGACGGATCGCAATCGCTCAGCGCACAAAGTACGAGTGAAGTCACGATGCGTGTGATTGGCGCACAAGAAATACCGCTTGCACAAAGCAACCCTGCATCAAGTGGATAGACAACCGTACGAATTCCAAGTCGCTCAGCAACTGCGCACGCATGCAATCCGCCAGCACCGCCAAATGCCACGAGTGCATGATCAGCCGGATCAACTCCACGCCGAACAGTGACCACTCGAATTGCAGATGCCATCGCTTCGTCTGCGATGGCGATAAAAGATTCAAGCATTACTTTGATCGACATCTTTCTCTGCGAATTGCCGGCAATTTTCGCATGCAGTGCATTGGCTTGTCCTTGTGCGGCATCGAGAGAAACTGGAATTGCAAACTGCGTAGGATCGATGCGGCCGAGCAATAAATTTGCGTCGGTCAGAGTCAGCGGTCCACCCGTGCCATAACACGCAGGACCGGGTGACGCTCCTGCACTGCGAGGTCCAACGCGCATCGCCTCGCCATCCCACCAAAGAATAGAACCTCCGCCCGCCGCAACACTTTCGACTGCAACGCAGGGAGATGCAATCGACACTTGTCCCACTGTGGTTTCGTCGCGCATTTCTGGTGCACCGTCGACTCGTGCAACATCTGCGCTCGTACCGCCCATATCAAGCGTGACACAGCGGTGAAACCCACACGCTGCGGCAATTGCAGCGGCACCTGCGACGCCACCTGCGGGACCTGAAAGCAAACTTTCACGCGGTTGAAAAGCAGCCGCGGGAATCAATCCGCCAGCACTGGTCATCATCAGAATTTCAGCACCAGATGCAGATTGTGCGATCGACTGAATAAACTCGCCAACTGGTCCAGAGAGAGCCGCGTCAACAACTGCCGCACGAGCTCGGGCCTCGAATCGACTTGTTGACCCGCATTGATGCGAAAAGGAGATCCATGAAAATCCCTCTTCACGAAGAATCTCCGCGACTCTGATTTCGTGTGCAACACCTGCTGTTCGTGTTGGATCGGAGTGCAAGAGTGCAATCGCAGCCGATCGTGATCCTTGCTGAAATGTTTCTCTCGAGCGGGATCGCATGAGTTGTTCATCAAGAGGACGAATTTCGTTTCCATCGTGTGATATACGCGCTGGCACACCGATAGAGTTTCGTTCAATCGCGCGCGTCTTGCGCGGCGAACGAGCAAAGATGTCAAGCCGCCGTTGATCGCCAATACGAAGAATGTCTTCGAGTCCTTCATTGATAAAGAGGGTCACTGGAGTCACTTTGCCTTCAAGAAGTGCATTCGTGCCTCGAGTCGTTCCGATGCAAATACGGCAGTCTGTAAGAGGAATTGGATGTGGTCGACCGATCGCCAAGCGCACAGCAAGAAGTGGCGCTTCGAATGGCGCAATCAGATCGACGAAGATTTCCTTGACAGCAGAATTGGAATTCTGAAAAACAGATTCCATTCGATCAAGGGTCAATTCAACTGTGCTCGAGGTCATACGCCGAACAGAAACGACTTTGCACTCTTGGATCGTTGCATTTGATGAGTCGGATGTATTCGCAGCACCCGCAAGCCGAACTGCAAATCCGCGAAAGAATGAATCTATGGTTTGATCAGCGAGAGGTAAATGGATTTCAAGCGTAAGAATCAAAGAACGAATCGAAAGAAGTCTCCCGCGGACCGCGCTGGTACTCAATACCTTTGCTCGAACCGTTTCTCTATCTCTGGATCGTGCGATGCAGTCTGTGAATGTTCCGCCTGTGTCAACGCCAACCTCCCAAGCGAACGAAGCGTTCGATTCATTTGCGATTGACGATGCCACAGTCATTGCATCGAGACTAGCGGGGTCGGATACTCTTGGGTTCTATGGCCATCGTGGTCGATATTGCCTTTCTTCTCTTTGCCACAGTCACTATGCCGTTTTGGCTTGTTTCTATGTGGAAGCGGGGGAAGTTGCGAACCGATTGGTCCGCACGGCTTGGATGGCGACTCCCCCAAGTGCCTGAACGAGATGTCACCAAGGCAGGGGCTCAGCCCGCTCATCGCATCCTTCTGCATGCAGTTTCCGTGGGAGAAGTCAACGCTGCCCGCATACTTGCGGACATGCTTGCCGCCGAGCCGATGAATGCGCAAGTAATCATCAGCGTGACAACTGACACCGGAATTGAACGCGCACGAAAGGTTTTTGGTTCGCGACATACGGTTGTGCGCTATCCATTTGATTTTTCTTGGAGCGTGCGTCGATTTCTCGGGGCAGTCAAGCCGGATCTCGTCTTATTAATGGAGTTAGAAATCTGGCCGAACTTCACTCGACTCTGTGCAAATCGGAGCATTCCAATCGCAGTCATCAATGGAAGACTCAGCGCAAGAAGTTTTACACGGTCACTTCGCGTGCGGTGGATTCTTTCACCGATGTTTCGAAGATTGTCGCGCGTTGCGGCTCAGGATCAGGCATACGCAGATCGGTTTGAGGCAATGGGCGTTGCACGCAATCGAATCGCAGTCACTGGAACGATGAAGTGGGATACTGCAGAGATTGCAGATCATGTCGATGGAGCAGAAGAATTGGCGCAAGAGATGGGTATTGACCGATCAATACCCCTGATCGTTGCAGGATCGACTGCGCTCGGTGAAGAAACACTGATTTCTGCGGCATGTCCAGAAGGCGTTCAACTCTTGTGCGCACCAAGAAAACCCGAGTGGTTTGATCAAACTTATAGAGCGTTGCCAGGAAGTGTCAGGCGAAGTGAAAAGCGAGCAGGTAGTGCATCAGGACGATTTGTGCTGGACACGATTGGCGAACTTCGCAAGGCATATGCACTGGCCGATCTGGTGGTCCTTGGCCGAACATTTGGAAATCTACACGGTTCTGACATGATGGAGCCCGCAGGATTGGGAAAGGTGGTCATTGTTGGGCCGCGTGTCGACGATTTCCAATCAACTGCAGATTCACTGATAAAGAGCGGGGGACTTGTGCAAACATCCGCAGAGAATCTTCGTTTAACGATCGCCGAACTCATCGCTGATCCCAAACGAAGAGAGCAGATCGCATCCTCTGCACGAGATGTGATTCGCAAAGAACAGGGGGCTTCTGCCCGACATGCGAAGATTGCTCAAGAACTACTTCAAAATCATGGTGCGAAATGACTGACGTTAAACAAGTAAATGATCCACGGAATGATCGAGTGAACGAGAAGGAAATTCTTGCGCTTGCTGCGGCAGCGAATGGCGCACTGCCAAAGAACATCTTGATTCCTCCCGGCGACGATATGGCGCTTATCCAATTGGCATCATCGCAAGTACTTGTCGCTGTCGATCAAGTCGTTGCTGGTCGTCACTTCACTTCGAACACGCCACTTGATCTCGTCGCTCGCAAAGCAGTCGTAAGAAATGTCAGCGATGTTGCTGCGATGGCTGGCATTCCAGTTGCGACGCTTGCATCGGTGACACTGCCACATTCACTTGGGGCACAAGGCGCACGCGAACTGCTCGATTCTGTCCGCAAGTACGCAGCAGAATTTGGATGCCCGCTGATCGGTGGTGATACATCTGTTCATCATGATCCTGCGGGTCCACTGACACTTTCGGTGACGATTTTGGCATCGCCTCGTGCAGATGGAATTGTCGTCACGCGCCATGGAGCGCAGATTGGAGATCGACTCATCGTCAGCGGGCCGCTTGGCGGATCATTTGCAGATGATGGACTGGGTCACCACTTGACCTTCACGCCACGAGTTGCTCAAGCGCACGAACTCGCCGACAAACTGAATCAATGCTTGCATGCGATGATTGATATCAGTGATGGACTTGGCCTCGATACCGCACGAATCATCGAGGCATCGACCAAACATTCCGGTGTGGCAATGCAAGCTCGACTGAGAGGGGCCGATATTCCGTGCAACCGTGGGAATCTCTTGCGGCACGCATTGAGTGATGGCGAAGATCACGAATTGCTTGCTGCAATTGATGCGCAGACTGAAGTTCCTTCAGGCTGGACTGCCATCGGAACAATCATTCAGCGGCAAACCGAGGATCAAAGATCAGTTGTTGTTCAAATCGCAGATTCGCTCGAAGACGCAACAAATCTAGGATGGCTTCAT
>CAJCCX010000305.1 GCA_903961015.1 uncultured bacterium | reverse complement strand
GTCGTCGTCGTCGTCATCGTCATCGTCATCGTCATCGTCATCGTCGTCATCGTCATCGTCGTCATCGTCGTCATCGTCGTCATCGTCATCGTCATCGTCATCGTCATCGTCGTCGTCGTCGTCGTCGTCGTCGCCACCGTCAGCTTTTTCTTTTTTCCCTGTTCCCTCCAACTTATCGTTGGACATCAATTCAGGGCCTTCTTCTTCATCCACTTCATCTTCGTCTTCGCCTTCTTCGCCATCTTTATCAGTTACAGGCTTTGTTCCATCGTCTTCTTCTCCAAAGCCATCTTCGTCGCCGAACTCTTCGTCGTCGAAGTCATCTTCTTCTTCAAGTTCAAAGTCTTTTTCTTCTTCCTCGTCGTAAGCAGCGATAAGGCGAGTAGGCATTTGCGACGTTTCAGTGCGCTGCCAAGTGGACAAGGACCAATTCAATTGATTTGTTTTAGATGCGAACATTGCGATTCATACTCCTGGTTGGCGTGGGAATATCGCCTTTCTTGGTCAGTATGTCAACCCCCTTTTAGGGAAGGGGAATTGCGAGGGTTGATTGAGCCCCACCCATCAGAATCCACCCATCTAATAGTTGGATTCGATCGAGGCGCCCATCGGCAAAGTCCACTTCAAGTGCTGAGCCCATTATTCGCCCCCCATCGTTCCAGCCGAATCGGTGGATGAGCGTTCGTGTCCCGGCGCGAGCAAGTGCGAAATCGCGTGGTTCATTGACTCCAGTCGTTTGTTCCACTGCAACAATGGCACCGCTGGCGAGAAGCACATCCTGGATCCTTCGCGCGCCATGCAAACTGGACGATCCCACGAGTTCACCGTCAAGAGTGAACAAGTCAATGACGCTCCGAGACCAACCAACGATGTTGAAACCACTTCGAATCCACCGCCTTGGCCCATCCTCTTTGACCGACTTGGAGGATGATTCGAATCGAGCGTCCTCGATGAGTCCAGAACGCCAATCCAAGATATTTGATTGGCCCGTTGCAGTGCTCACAAGCAATTTCCAACCAAGCATCTCACCTGCGACTGTGGCTCGAAGTTTCCCACTTGTAGAAATCCATCGGAGTCCCGTCGCTGTTCCAAAGATTTGCCAGCGACCGACGCTTTGAGATGTGCCAAAAGCGATTTCGCCTGGACCCATGACCGTTACCCAGAACACCTGTTCGTCGTCGGGTACGGGCAATTCTGCAATGGTTTTTCCTGTCGCTTGATCCATTGCGACAATCCAAGATGTTCTTGCATTGCTATTGACTCTCGTGCCTGCAACAACAACCAGCGTCTCGCTTGCATCAACGCAACCAATTTCATCCACCGTCGTCGCGCCGCGCCATCTTGGGTGTCCATCACCAAGAGCGAACGCACCAATAGCGCCATCGACACGAACAGCAACAACATTCTCATGGCCTGTGATGACAAGGCATTCTGGTCGATCGCCTGCGACACCATTTTCGGAAACTGCAATTGAGAAGTCGTCAATACGCCAGCGAACTTCTCCTGCATCATCGATTCTTTGTGCGCCTCGAGTATCACGAGTTGGTTGGTCGATCACGAGCACACCGTCTCGTATCGGAGTCACTCGCAGCATTTCTGCCGGGAGTGGAATTGCCCAGCGCAGACCCAAGTCTGGCACTGCAAGGCAAGACAGAATCCGATCGGCAAAAAGATAGGTTCTTGTATTTGGTGCGAGGGAAGTTCCATTGTCGCGTATAGGAGCGAGAACGCCTGGAATAAGTCGCGCAGTGACCTCGGTCGAAGCAGTAATCACTTTGGTTGCAGCAACCGACCGAGGTAGATTCTCGACAAGCGGAGCCGCGGGAGATGCCAAGAGAGCACGCGATGCATCAAGTCCGCCGAGCGAAGTGATCGGCACATCGAACCCAGCCATAACGGAACGATCCAGCAATTGTGCTGCGGTGATTTCAAGATCGGATTTCTTCATCAGCTCAACTGCTTGGTTGAGAATTTCTGTCACGACAACACGATTCGCAGTCGCAATCGCAGCATCGACTGCGGCCAAAGAATCTCCAGCTGCAATCGCAATTTCATTTTCGTTCATTCGTAATTGCGCTGCCTGAATCCAAGCGCGCGCTGCCTCCACAGTGCACGGCATTCGGCCTGCGAATCGTTCAAGTTCCGAAGGTGATGCATTTGATGGAGCATTCTCCGATGCCTGCTTAGCTTCTGCAGGACCTCCGGCCATAGAAGCCATTCGATCCAATCGCTGCAACGCTGCGGCAGATCCACTGCGCACGGACGATTGGGCATTGCTGTCGAAATCTGAAATCATGACAGCCGATGCGTCCGAATCTGCCAACAACATTCTCCAGACTGATATTGCACCACTCGAACGACCAGATCCTGCAAGCCAATCTCCCTGCGCGACAAGCGCCATCGCACGCTCTGCAGCGTTTGGGTGCGCACGAACGATTGCTGCAAAGAGCGTGTCCGATCCATCGCGTCCTAAAAGACCACTCCTCGCCGCGTCGATCAAAATCGACACAAACCGACTTCGGCGTTGCGCATTTTGACGAGTGGCCTCGATCGCTGGCTCGATTGACTTCGTTGCGATTCGCAGAAGGTCTGCGTCACGAGCACGCAGCGCAAATTCGACGAGACCTATAATGGCATCTGCATCTTGTGGTCGTTCGTTGCTTGCCGTAAGCAATATCTCCTTCGCACGAGCAGCATCCATCAGAACTTGAAGCGAGTCATTGGTGGCAGCGGCGATCACACCATCGCGGGCTATAATGTTTGCTGGCCCTTCGCAAGGAATCGAATGGACGGTTGTGCCATCATCTCCATTGATGAGTAGTGCGTTTGGTCCCATCGGAACAATCAAGCCTGGACGACCATTTTCCATCCAACCTGATTGCACTCGACCTCGAATGCCCGATCGATCACTTCTTGAAATGGCTGAATTTACTGCAGGAATTACAGGGAATTTCCAAATGGGTGTTCGTAGATCGCTCACTTTGAATGCAGTCAATCCATCTCCTATCCCATAGACCAACGAACGCTCTCGATCGGTCAAGAGATATCGAATTGCGCCCCACTTGGTTGCAATTCCAATTGGAAATGAATCGATGACTTCGCCAGTATCGATTGAGAGGAGTTGCAATTCTGTTGCACTCGGAGCGATCGTCAAGAGACCGGACGTCGTGACGACGGCGCCGCCCATTTCCCATGGCATGGCTTCCACCTGGATATCACGAATCGATACTGGATCTCGGCGAATCCAACGAATGCGACCATCGCTCGCCTCGATACATGCGGATGTACCAGCTCCAGTCGAGACAAAAACTTTTCCACCAAGAGTTGTAGGTGTTGTGTAGGGGCGCGAACTGACGCTACGAATTCCCGGCGCGGCTCCGACTGGCGTGATCCATTCGACTTCTCCAGATTGGAGATTCACTCCAACGACTGTTGAAACAGTTTCAAGACGACCTGTCATCTTTCGACCCAGTAACACAACAGTATTGTGAATCACAGTTGGGGCGCCATAAAAAAAGAACTCGCGGAATTCTGACTGTCCTGCGAAACGATCCGGCGCAAGCTCCCATCTCTTGCGACCAGTCAACAAGTCGAGGCAAACAAGACGACCACCACCGCTTCGTTCCGTGCCGAGTGCGTGACCTGAAAGTGCCAGCACACAATCCGTTGCGACAACAGCGACTTCAAGATCTCCTGCTTGCGTGTCGGTCCTTGGAGCATTCGCATTTCCGATTGCTTGGCGCCACTTTGGGAGGTGGGAAAATGCGTCAAATGCTCGAAGAACATAGGCTTCATTGACCAGCACAATTGGTCCATCAAGCGTTGGAATTGACACGAGAAATCGACCACTTGCCGCAGATCCCTCGACATTGTTCATTGGGACTCCACTCTCGAGTGACTCTTGAAGGCGAGAGTAAATCGAATTTTCGAGCGGCTCGCTCCAGAGTTGAACTGCGTTGGTTGGTATCGGACCAAATCGCGATGGCGCGAGCGGATCGATCGATGTTTGCTTTCCCACCATTGGATCCTTGATGGTGACGGCGAGTCTCTCACCCAACTGACGCAGATTCTCCACTGAAGATTGTTTGAGAATGTCCACTGCAGACAATGCGCTGGCATCATCACCATTTCCCCATGCTGTCAACACCACAAGAGTCTTGTAAATTGATGGATCAAGTGATGAGATATCTGGATGATCCTTGATCGAATCAAGAAGATTCTGCGCCGAGGCGAATTGGGCCAATTCGATCGCACGCTGAGTTTCGCGAACCGCTGCAAGAAGACCTCCCGAAGTCAGAAGTCGAGTCTCGACAACTTTTCGATCTTCACCTGCTGCGATCAATCGTTCCGCTTCGCCAGTTTGTGCCGATCGAAATTTTGCCATCACTTGCGGATGCGATCGCAAGAATGACTCGGCGCGTGATCGACCATCCACGAATCGATCTTGCTCTCCTGAGACTCTGACCAACTTGCGACCGAATTCTTCCAGAACGCGACTGATGAGCCGTGCAGATTCGGCGGGATTATTAGCAGCTTGATCCTCGGCTTGCGACAACATCTGTTCTGCCGCAGGAGAATCGTCGACGGCTACAACTGCGGATTCCTGAGCGAATGCAAGAGAATTGAAAATGAATGCGAATGCGCAAAAACATGCACAAATAAGGGAGAATGCGGCATCTATTCTAGCGGACTTTGGAAGATTTCGTCGATTGATCGAATGCACTCAACCCATCCTATGCCCACAAGGGTATAGATTGCTCTTATGGTCGCCAGACTTCTTGTTCTTTTGATGCTCCCGAGCATTCTGCTTGGATGCACCGCCACGCCAGATGTACGCGTGGATTCACTTGACAAGGTCTCCGACGGACCAAGTGCGGGTGAATATGTATTGAAACTTGACATCCGAAATCCGACCGACTTACCAATGGTGCTTGATCGATGGACTTACGAAGTTTCTACAAATCTCGGCACTTGGAAGAACGTCTGGATTGCAAGTCGCACTCTGCCAGCTCGATCGATTACCTTTGATTCAATTCCAGTTGTCATCAGGCATGGAGGCGATGTCGCCCCTCTGACAAGATGGAGTGTCAAGGCAAATTTGCGATATCTGCTTCCGGGCCAGATGGCTCAAACACTTTTTGATTTGGGGATCATCCAGCCGAACGTGGATTTTTCTGCTTCCGGGGACGCGACTCCGATTGGAGTTGAGGCTCCTGCGGTGAACTCTCGCTGACAGGATCGGCGAGTGAAGTCGTATCCCCTTGACTGCGCGCATGTAATGCTAATGCATCGTTCATGAGCCTTTGATGCAATCCCAATCTGCGCGGATCTTCTGCTTGGAGCCCATCATCAAGAACGCGCTGATAGGAACCGCTTGGAAGAAGTTCCCACGATTGACGAACGTCTTGCAGTGAATACTCCAATGTCGTCCACAAAATGCGACGATGCTCTATTTTTTCGATTGGTGTCGCAGCTTCCACGCGAGTCTGCAGATTGCGATACATCCAATCAGCGCTGCCGATGAAGAAGTCGCCATCGAGGGGCTCTGATTTCCCTGCACCAAAGTAGAAAACTCGACTGTGTTCCAAGAATCTTCCAATGAGCGAACGAACTCGAATGTTCTCGGACAACCCAGGAACACCTGGTCGAATACAACAGAATCCACGAACAATCAGATCGATTTGCACTCCCGCTTTGCTGGCGCGATAGAGCGCATCCATCACGCCGCGGTCTTCGATCTGATTCATCTTGGCGATGATTCGGCCTGGACGCTGCGCTGTATGTAATTCAATTTCACGTTCGATCAGATCAATAAATCGCCGCTTCATGCTGACTGGAGCGATCAATAATTTATTGAACTTGGTTTGTCTCGAACGACCTGTCATGTAATTGAAAAGTCCAACAAGATCTTCGGTGATCAATGGATCACTGGTCAAGATGCCGAAGTCCTCATAGACGCGTGCGGTTCGTGCGTTGTAATTTCCGGTTCCGACATGGCCGTAACAACGGATACCGTCCGTCTCCTGACGAACGACAAGAGCTGTCTTGGTGTGCGTTTTTAAACCGATCACGCCGTATGCGACATGCACTCCAGCATTTTCCAATTTGCGAGCCCATTCAATATTGCGAGCTTCGTCGAATCGTGCGCGAAGTTCGACCAACACCGCGACCTGTTTTCCACTTTCGGCGGCGTGAATGAGACTTGCAATGAACGGACTGTCACCGGAAGTGCGATACAGCGATTGCTTGATACAGAGAACTTTCGGATCATTCGCAGCATCGATGATGAACTTTTCCACACTGAGATCGAAACTCTGATAGGGATGATGAACCAAAATATCGCCTTTGCGAATCTGCGAAAAAATGCTCGACCCTGCCTCGGCCGAAAGTTCTGCGGGCGGAAGCGGAGTCCAACGAGAGTATTTCATCGCTGGAAGATCGACGTCCGCAATTGCATCCAGAATCCCATAGTCAGTCAGCCCGGAAGTTTCATAAATGTCTTCTGCGCCAAGATCGAGTTCTTCCATTAAAAAGCGGAGAATTCGAGGGCTCGCACCAGATGCGACTTCCAACCGAACGACGCGTGCAAATTTCCGCTCTTTCAGTTTTTGTTCGACGGAAATCAGCAAATCATCGGAGGCGTCACGCTCTGCTTCGATCTCTGCGTCGCGTGTCACTCGAAATGGAAGAACTTGGAGAATCTCCATGCCTGGAAAGAGTTCATCCAAATTATGTTCGATGATCTCTTGTACTGGAAGAAATCGCTTGCCAGACCTCATTTCGTACATTCGAGTCGGTGATTCTGGGATCTTGACGCGAGCGAACATAGTTTCGGGCTCGCCTGGACGACGGACGACCAAGCCAAGCGAAACGCTCATGTTGGAAATGAAAGGAAATCGATGACCAGGATCGACTGCAAGTGGGGTCAAGATTGGGAAGACATTGCGACGGAACCACGCTTGAGCTTCTGCGCGCTCGGACTCTGATAGATCACTCCATTGCAAGAGGGCAATTCCAGCGGTGCGCAATTCTGGAAGCAACTGATCGATCAGGATTTTTGTTTGGATCCCATCAAGAGCAAGCACGCGAGTCCGCACGGTATGCAGAACTTGTGCAGGAGTAAGCGGTTCGAAAATCGTCGCACTGACCCCAGTTTCAATCGCATGCCGCATCGCACCGACTCGCTTCATATAGAACTCGTCGAGATTGCGTGTATAGATCGCCATAAATCGAACGCGCTCCAAGAGTGGAGTCCGAGGATCAGCACACATCTCTAGGACGCGAGCATTAAATTCCAACCATGAATGATCTCGATTAAAAAATCGAGTTGGATCGCCTTGACCGTCAGAACCTGAGGCATCGAAAAATGGATCGAAGTTTGCTTGTGATTTGCTCATTGGTCTGTTGTTTCACCGGATCTGAAAACGAGAAGCATGAAAAGGGAATAGATGGAGATTAGGAGAGTACGTACCGAGCAGAGCAACCTGGGGCTTCTGTCACACGAACCGATCGAATCGAGACTTGGCTAGGGATGCGCGTTGCCATTTCTGTGGCGATGTGTTTGGCAACAGCTTCTGCGGTGGGATTCAAAACATCGAATGGTGGCGTTTCATTCAGATTTCTCGAGCAAAATGGACGAAGAACATTGTCGAGGCTCGCTTCGAGTGCGTGAAAATCGCACGCCAAACCGTCTTGGTCCAACGATGCGGCGCTGACGACTACTTCGACTTGCCAATCGTGGCCATGGATCGATTCACGCTCGCCACGAATCACAATTGCGTGCGCGGCCGAAAATATCCGCCGTACCTCGAGTTCAAACATAATTTGAGTATAGCCATTGGACTGCAATTCCCCGAATGTGCGCAGAACGACTAGATTTCTACTCGTGCAAGACGCCCCACTGATGCTTTCTGTTTCCGGTGCTCGAGGACTTGTCGGAAAGTCGATGACGCCGGATGTCGCGCGCAATTTTTCTGTTGCATTTGCTCAGCATATTCGCAGCGCTCTGCCAACAAATGCTCGACCGAAGCTGATTGTCGGACGCGATGGGCGAGGATCGGGCGCCGAACTTTCTGACGCGGCATGTGATGGGTTGTGTTCTGCAGGATTTGATGTGATCGATCTTGGAATCGTCTCAACGCCGACCGTGGGATTGATGATCGGACATCTGGGCGCAGTTGGTGGAATTGTTTTAACTGCGAGCCATAATCCAATTGAATGGAATGGACTCAAGACGCTCAATGCCGACGGATTGGCATTGCCACTCGATGAAGCCAATCAAGTTATTGCCCAATTTCGCGCGGGGAAAACTCCAACTGAAAGCACGCGCGGATTACGAACACGATGCGGCGATGGCGATCAAGTGCACGTCGACAGAGTCTTGGCGAATGTTGATGTCGCTGCCATTCGCTCGAAAAGGTTTCGTGTTGTGCTGGATAGCGTCAATGGCGGGGGATCACGCGCAGGGAAAATGTTGCTTGATGCACTTGGCTGTGATGTTGTCCACCTCAATAGCGAACACACTGGATCGTTCGCGCATACCCCTGAACCAATTGAAGCGAATCTTGGCCAGTTGTCGGATGCTGTTCGAACGGCGGGTTCGGTTGCAATGGGATGTGCCCAAGATCCGGATGCTGATCGGCTTGCGCTTGTAGACGAGCATGGGAAATTTATCGGTGAGGAGTACACGCTTGTTCTGGGAGTCATGCGACTTTTGCAAAGACACGGGCATGGCGATCTGGCGACGAATCTTTCCACGTCTCGAATGATTGACGATCTCGCAGCTAAGTTTCCACCATCTCGGGTGATTCGAACATCTGTCGGTGAAGCGAATGTTGTTGCAGGAATCAAAAGTGTTGGGGGAATCGGCGGCGGCGAAGGCAATGGGGGATTTATCTGGCCAAAAATATGTTGGGTGCGAGACTCGCTCTCTTCAATGGCTCTTGTTCTGGAACTTTTGGCGCAGGACGGACGGACTTTGAGCGCAATAATCGATGGAATCCCGCGATATTCCATGATCAAACGGAAATTGGATCTTGCCTCCATGGGCGGACAAAGCGCAGTGCCTAAAGCTCTTGGAAAAGTTCGCGACTACTTCGCCAATCGCGCAGGCGCACAACTGAACCAAACCGACGGAATCCGAATCGACCTCGCTGACGGATGGGTGCATCTGCGAGCATCGAACACCGAGCCAATCATTCGACTGATCGCTGAAGCAAGTGATCGCACACGCGCCGAACAACTCTGCGATGAGTGCGCGCGTGCAGCAGGATTTAGCGAATAGCAAAGTTTCTTCATACTTTGGATCGCATCAGTTTGTAGACTCAAACCATGCTGACATTCGCTGGCGCATACACCGCCCTGATTACGCCATTCTCGCAGGACGGTACGAAAGTCGATCTTCCACGACTTGCAGAACATATTCACTTTCAAGCAAACGGCGGAGTGCGTGGCATCGTTCCATGCGGCACGACTGGCGAAGCGCCGACGCTTGAGGAGCATGAACATATTGCCGTGATTGAATGCGCAGTCAAGACTGGGAAACCGCTTGGTCTTCAAGTCATCGCTGGCGCTGGAAGTTATTCCACTTCGCATGCGATTCGGCTGCACAAACTCGCAGCATCGCTTGGAGCGCATGCTTCGCTCCAAGTGACTCCGTATTACAACAAGCCTTCACAAGAGGGTATTTATCAGCATTTTATGGCGATTGCGGACAGCGCAGAACTTCCCATCGTTCTATACAACATTCCAGGGCGAGCCGCCGTTGCCATTACGCCCGAGACCATCGAACGATTGTCGAAGCATCCAAATATTGTTGCGTTGAAAGAGGCGACAGGCTCGATGGATTCTGCAAGCGAAATTCGCCGCCGATGCTCCATCGTGATTCTGTCGGGCGACGATTCGTTGACGGCGAGTTTCGCCGCCGTTGGCGCAGTTGGTGTTGTGAGCGTTGTATCGAATATTGTTCCAGACCGTGTGGCACAACTTTGCCGCGACATTGCCAGCAACGATCTTGCTGCGGTTCGAAACTCTCACGAAAAACTTTTTGGCCTCTCGCGCGGATTGCTCTCGCTGGATGTCAACCCCGTTCCTCTCAAGTGTGCTATGGAATTGCTCGGACGCGATACAGGCTCGGTCCGTTTGCCTTTGGTGCGTGCAAGCGAATCGGTTCGATCAACCATTGCAGCGCTTCTTCGAGATGCGCAGATTGAAGATGCTCATGAAATTGGAAAAGAGAAAAAATCCACAGTCGTACGAATGGACAAAGCTGGCAAAGCCGGAGCCTCGCTGTGACGCAACCTGCGGGCTCCGCAGGACAATCGACGAATCCGCTGGAAAATGCGCCGAATCTGCCATACAAAATTGCGGTCTTGGTCTATCTCTATGACGAACAGAATCGGCTTCTGATGTTGCACCGACTGAAGAAGCCAAATCCTGGCATGTACTCGCCCATTGGAGGAAAGGTAGAATTCCATCGTGGAGAATCTCCCCACGAATGCGCGCGACGCGAGACTTGGGAAGAAGCAGGCCTAACTTTAGATCCTCAGGACATCCGTTTGTTCGGAATCGTTTCAGAACGCGCTTATCAGAATGAACATCACTGGCTGATCTTCCTCTTTGAATCAATCAAGCCGATCGTTGCTGCGGACGTCACGCGAATGGATTTCGACGAAGGCACATTGCAATGGGTTCCTGTTGAAGAAGTCGCAGGACTTGGCAACGGATCTGGATTGCCGGAAACGGATCGACGAGTCATGTGGCCGAATGCTCAGAAACATCGAGGCGGATTTTTTATGGTCGAGATCGACTGCTTGAAAGATCCCTTTGAATTTCGTCTGGTTGAAAGTTCTCTACGAACGAATAGTTAGCGACTGCAGAGAGCACGCATTTCGGCAACTGCGCTGCGAATGCCCACAAAAACAGCACGGCTAATGATCGAATGACCAATATGCAATTCGTACAAACCGGGAATCTGCGCAAGCGCAGTGACATTTTCATAATTCAGAGCATGTCCCGCATTGAAACGCATTCCTGCTGATTGAATCAGGGCCCCTACTTGCGCCACTCTTTCCAATTCTGCGCGAGACTTTGCCCCCAACGATCCTTCCAAATGAAGAGCGTGCGAATATGGCCCCGTATGTACTTCGCAAATTGCAACGCCGATCTTTGCAGCAGCTTCGACTTGTCGGGGATCAGCATCAATAAAAACACTCGATGCAATTCCCGCTTGCGAGAGTCGATCGACAATCGCATGCAGCGACTCGCCAAGTGTGGCGACATCAAGTCCACCTTCTGTTGTGATTTCGCTGCGCCCCTCTGGAACAAGCATTGCCGTCTGCGGACGAATTCGCAAGGCGAAGGCGACCATCTCGTCGGTCGCCGCCATCTCAAAGTTCAGAGGGACTGAGACCACTTTGCGCAGCTGTTCTACATCTGCGTCCTGAATATGTCG
>CAJCCX010000304.1 GCA_903961015.1 uncultured bacterium | reverse complement strand
ATGGACTCTCGCGGAGCAATTCGAATTTCAGTTGTCGATCAGGGGCCTGGAGTGCCATTTGATTTACAGGACACGATCTTTGAAAAATTCAGACAAGTCGATGCGAGCCATACGAAGTCGCACGGCGGTACTGGACTTGGCCTGGCGATCTGTCGAGAATTGGCAACAATTCTTGGATGTACCGTAGGCATTTTTTCCGAGCCCGATCGAGGAGCGACTTTCTTTGTTGAAGTGCCGATTTATTTTCGCGTGCGAGAACGAAAGCCACTCTTGGCGCCGACTTCGCCTCAGGTTTCGTCGCAGGCTTCGCCTCAGGTAGATCGTTGAAGTCGCTCGCTGATCAATCGATCGGCGCCTGCAATTCGTCTGCGGATTGTGCTCGCGTCTATCTGCTTTGGGTGTGAGGATTGTCCCGCGAATTCTGTCGGTGATTCTGCCAGAACTTTCATAACCGCTAACGCAACTTGCGAAGGCGTATGTGATCCGGTGGGGGACCACCAGTCGTAATCCGCCCACGCAAGGGTCAATTGGCATACTGGATCGACTTGCCCAGACCGTCGGATCTGGAAAATCCAGCACGCTGCGCCTTCGCGCTCTGTGGCGACTTCAAGTTCGAGGTCCGATTGCATGGGTGAAAGAATAGCGCCGACAACCGAAGAATCTTCTACGCTTCATCCAATGATGTTCCTCTTGGAAACCGTTCGGTTGGGTCTTGGCAATTTGCGCCGCCATGCGCTGCGATCCATACTGACATGCCTTGGTGTCATTTTGGGCGTTGCGGCAGTGATCGTGGTTGTTTCAATTGGAGAGGGGAACAAACAATCTGCGTTGCGGGATATCGCTGCGCTTGGTGCAACCAACATCATTGTGCGAAGTTCCAAGCCGCCAGATGCTGCGAGCACAACTCAGGCGCGAACATTTCTGTCTCGTTATGGAATCACGTATGAAGATGCGCGCAGATTGAAAGGCGCGCTTCCAGATATCGAGTCAGTTGTTCCACTGAAGGCAGTTGGAAGTGAAATCAGCAGAGGACCATTTCGAACGAACAGTCAGTGTTTCGGCACGCTACCGATGCTTGCTGAAGTTGCGAATTTGCACGTCGCTTCTGGCGGCCGATATTTGAGCGAGCATGATGTCGAAACACAGGCGCCAGTTGCTGTGCTTGGAGCTGAAACTGCACGACAACTTTTCCCAGCACGCGATGCGGTTGGCCAAGATTTCAGAGTTGATCAACAAGTTCTACGAGTCATCGGCGTGTTGCAAGAACAAGGCTTGTCGGGTGGTGCGGGTGGTGCGCTTGTCGGTCGCGATCTGAATCGAGACATTCATTTGCCGCTGACGACGGCGGAGCGCCAATTCGGTGATGTGATTCAACGACGAACATCTGGATCGTTCACGACAGAAGAGATTCAGTTGAGCGAGATCTACGTCACCGCGCCTTCGACGATGATGGTCAACCAGATTTCACAGCGAGTCGAGCGCATTATGGCCACAGGACATCCAGGTATGAGCGACGTGCAAATTGTTGTTCCATGGGAATTGCTTGAAAATGCACGGCGCGCGATGCTTGTTTGGAATGTGATGCTTGTTGCAATCGCGGCGATCAGCCTGTTGGTTGGCGGAATCGGCATCATGAACATTATGTTGGCGAGCGTGACTGAACGCACTCGCGAGATCGGTATACGTCGTGCGCTTGGTGCGACGCGTCGACACATCATCCTTCAATTTCTTGTTGAGACTGGTTCACTTTCTGCGGTGGGCGGATTGCTGGGAATTATTCTTGGAATTTCTGCATCTATTGGACTTGGAGAAATTGTTCCTGTTGTTCAAAAGTGGCAAATGTTTCGCGGTGTCTTTGGTGGTGGATTTTCGCTGCAGCCAATTGTGACGGGCTGGTCAATTATTGTCAGCTTTGGAGTTGCGGCGGCGGTTGGATTGGTCTTCGGTATGTATCCCGCAATTATCGCAAGCCGCAAAGATCCAGTCGTTGCACTGCGCCACGATTAGCGACGCAAGCGCAACGGAAACAGCCGCGGATACAGCCGCGGAATTGCGTAAGTGTGCAGCCGTGAAAAGATCCCGCCGGGCTCAGACAGTCCTCGGCGACCGACACGATCCGGCTGAACGAATTTTATTACAAGTGCCGTCGGCCGCCTGCGGAACTCGCCCGGCAGAATTTTTCAACGGCTGGGCACGCACACGAATGAGTGACGGAAACAGCCACAGACACCGCCACGGAATTGCATATGTGAGCAGCCGTGAAAAGATCCCGCCGGGCTCAGACAGTCCTCGGCGACCGACACGATCCGGTT
>CAJCCX010000303.1 GCA_903961015.1 uncultured bacterium | reverse complement strand
GTCGATGATCTCTTCGCAACAATTGCAGAACGTGTGCCTTCGCCTACTGGCGACATGAATTCACCCTTGAAATATCTCGTTGTGAATCTCGATTCCAACGATTATGTCGGGCGACTGGGTATCGGTCGAGTTTTCGATGGCGTGCTGAAAGCGAACATGGCTGTTGTGGTCTGCAAGGCGGACGGATCATTTCGAAAGGCTCGCATCCAAGGAGTGAAAAGATTCGAAGGACTCGCACGCATTGCAGCAGAGTCAATCGAAGCTGGAGACTTGTGTGCAATCGAAGGAATTACAGATATCGAGATCGGCGACACGGTGTGTTTGCCGGATAGCCCGCTTCCAATGCCGCGAGTGAAGGTCGATGACCCCACCCTTCACATGATTTTCCGCATTAATGACGGTCCTCTTGTTGGGCGCGAAGGAAAATTCGTGACTAGTCGGCAAATTGCAGAGAGACTCGAGAAAGAACTGCGTGCCAATGTTGCGCTTCGCGTTTCTCCAGGTGACGGTGCTGAAGAATTCCACGTTTCTGGACGAGGCTTGTTGCATCTAGGTGTGCTCCTGGAAACGATGCGGCGTGAAGGGTTTGAATTGACGGTTGGCAAGCCAGAAGTCATCGAACGCGAAATTGATGGCGTGATGAACGAGCCGTATGAAAAACTTGCGCTCGATGTTGCTCAGCATGTGATGGGCGGTGCGTTGGAATTGCTTGGTCAACGAGGAGCTGAAATCACCAAGTTGGATATGCGCGGAACGCGAGCACATGTCGAAGCAGATATTCCTGCACGTGGTTTGATCGGCCTGCGTACTCGAGTTCTGAATGCAACTGGCGGCGAAGCTGTGATGCACCATTCGTTCTGTGACTATCGACCAATTCGATTCGCTCCTCGCAAGCGCCAGAATGGCGTATTGGTTGCTGTTGAAGCTGGTACTGCAACAACATTCTCGCTTTTGAATTTGTCTGAGCGTGGCGTGATGTTCGTCAGCCACGGAGATGTTGTGTACGAGGGTATGGTCGTTGGCGAGCACAACCGCGATAAAGATTTGCATGTCAATGTTGTGAAGGCGAAGCCGATGTCCAATGTTCGCGAATCCAACAAGGAAGCGACGGTCGTTTTGAAGTCTCCTCGTCCACTGAGTTTGGAAAGTGCTTTGGAATATCTTGAAGTGGACGAATTTGTGGAAGTCACTCCAACTTCTGTGCGAATTCGTAAGAAAATCCTGAAGGAAAACGACCGCAAGAAATTAGTTCGTCAGCAGAAAGATCGTGAAGCTGCTGGAGTCGGGGCGGACGACTAAGCGAATCTGACCGTAAGATTCGTCCAATGCCGACGATTGTTCAGAAATTCGGTGGTACCAGCGTTTCGGATGCAGCACGCATTCGCCGAGCGGCTCAGCGGGTTGCAGACGCTCGAGCATCGGGATTTGATGTCGTTGTCGTCGCAAGTGCGATGGGGAGCACAACTGATGATTTGATCACACTTGCAGATCAAGTCTCAGCATCTCCAGATCGAAGAGAACTTGACATGTTGATGGCGACTGGCGAGCAAGCGAGCGTCGCATTGTTGGCGATGGCACTGCGCGAACTTGGTTGCCCTGCAAGCAGTTTGACTGGCGGTCAAGCAGGCATTCGAACGGATGGCGTTCATGGACGCGCTCGAATCACGCGAATCGAATGCGGTCGATTGGAACGATTGATCTCTCGTGGTGAGATTCCAGTTGTTGCTGGATTTCAAGGGACAAGCGATGAAGGCGAGATCACAACGCTCGGGCGTGGTGGCAGCGATACGACTGCCGTTGCAATTGCCGCAGCACTACACATTTCTGAATCAGGTGGATACTGCGAGATCTTCACCGATGTCGATGGTGTCTATACGGCGGACCCAAGGCTTGTTCGCTCAGCTGTGAAATTGCCGCGGATTTCCTATGAAGAAATGCTCGAACTCGCCACGCTCGGTGCAGGCGTCTTGCATGCTCGTGCTGTTCTTTTCGGCGAAAAATATGGTGTTCCGATTCATGTCAGGCATAGTCAAAAACCAGATCATGGAACCATGATCTCGCGGGAGAATCCAAATATGGAAGAACTTGCAGTTGTGGGTTGTGCGCTCAAGGATGAACTTGGGCGTGTCAGTATTCGGCAAATCAAGAATGTTGTTGGCCTTCAAGGAAGACTCTTTACAGCACTTGCACATGCCAACATTGTGGTGGATGACATTATGCAGACTGAACAAGGCTCTGTAACGATGATCGCATTCACGGTTGAACATGCAGATCTTGCAGATTCAAAGCAGATCGTGGCGAAAACCTTGCAGGAATTGGCCGAGGGCGAAATGTCCGTCGAGGTCGGCCTTGCGAAAGTTTCTGTCGTTGGTGTTGGAATGAAGAGTCACGCTGGCGTTGCAAGCCGAATGTTTCGAGCACTTGGCGAAGTTGGAGTTGCAATTCACAATATCACCACAAGCGAAATCAAAATCAGTTGCATCATCGATGCTGCGAATGGTCAGCGTGGACTCGAAGCAGTGCATTCCACATTCGGACTTGGGCTTGGATCCAACGCAACGATGGCGATGCAGACGGACTCCAAGCGATAATGTCTCCCGATTTCAGCCAAAATCTTTGGAAGGCTGACGAGCCAAGTCCATATACCCCTCAGCCGCCATCGCTTCCTGGGCTGAAAGTGATTCGTTTACTGGGAGCGGGGGGGTTCGGTGCAGTCTGGCTTTGCGAGCAGCAAGGACCGCTTCTGCGGCAAGTTGCCGTGAAGGTCATGCGGACGGTGATGGCAGGTCCAAGATTGCGCCAGCGCTTTGAGTCCGAGCGCCGCATTCTTGCGCGCATGGATCATCCAGGAATTGCGCAAGTGTTCGATGCAGGCGAATCACAGGATGGCAGTTTGTACTTCATAATGGAATTAGTTGAAGGGGAGCCCATTCTGAATTGGTGTGATCGCAATCGATTGTCGATCGAGTCCAGATTGGGATTGATGCGGCAAGTCGCCATGGCAGTCCAGCATGCGCATACAAAAGGAATCATCCATCTCGATCTGAAATCTGCAAATATTCTGGTGCGTGAAGTTGATGGTGCGCCCATTGTGAAAGTCATCGACTTTGGAGTTGCGCGGCTTGCTGATGATCCCGATGCGATTGTGACCATGCAAGGTAATGGGGCGGGCCCAGTTGGAACGCTGGAATACATGGCGCCTGAGCAACTCTCTGGCACTCGGCAGTTGGATACTCGTGCTGATATTTATTCACTTGGTGTTGTTCTGTACCAAATGCTGACTGGTCTTTTGCCATTTGATTCTCGTCAACTTCGCGCAGTTGGAACTGTCGAAGCACAGCGCATTATCCGTGAATGCAAAGTGGAGGTTCCAAGTGAACGACTTCGTAGAGCAGATATTTTGGAAATCGCAGAAGGAGAGTTGCGTGCCAAGGACCGCGGCTTAAGTTCTGCGCGTCTTTTTCGAACGATTCAAGGTCAATTGGATTCTGTGGTGTTGCGCTGCTTGGAGAAAGACCCAGAGAATCGATACGCAACATGCGAAGCGCTGAGCGAAGACATCAATCGATGGCTTTTGAACGAGCCAGTTCAAGCTCGAACTGCATCACAAGGAGTGCATCTACGCAAGTTTGCAAGGCGTCACAGACTCGGACTGACCGCGGCAGCATTGATCGCAATCGCGTTGATCTCAGGCACGGTGGCAATGGCGTATGGACTTGCCGAGGCGAACCGACAACTCGAGCGAGCGGAGCGATTGCATGAGTTCAACACGCAGATGATCAATTCTGTCACTCCTGATATCGCCAAAGGAATGGATACACGATTGATGTTGATGATCTTCGATCAGTCAATGGAAGAAATTGATGTCAAGTACAGCGACG
>CAJCCX010000302.1 GCA_903961015.1 uncultured bacterium | reverse complement strand
TCTGCGGAACATTATGTTGCGCTTCAGGAAAAACAACGACTCCTCTTGACCTCACGAATGGACGAGACAAAGAGCCAGATTCGTCAGCATCAAGCGACTGGTGTGAATCACGAAGCAGAAAGCGGCTCTGTCAAGGCTCGCATTGACACGCTGCGGAATCAACTGAACACGAGCACCAATCCAAAGCAATACGCAGCCGTGTTGAACGAACTGAAGTTGCTGCAAACACAACGAGATGAAATCGACGAACTGACCATTGATCAGATCCAGAAGACTGATGACCTGCAGACAAAGTTGGTTGAACTCGAACGACTCTCAGCAGAACGCGTCAAGGTTCGTGATGCAGGTCAAGCAGAATTGAACACATGTCGCGGAGAAGTGGGATCTCGTTTGGGAGAACTCGATCGCGAGAGAACCGTTGCAGCTGCGAAAATTCCTCAGCGTGACTTAGACATTTTCAATCGCGCGGCTGATCTTTACGACGGTGAAGCAATGGCAGAACTTGTCGCAGTCGATGCGCGCCGCCGCGAATATTCATGCGCTGCGTGCAACATGGAACTTCCAGTTGAAAAGTACGCATCATTGGCTTCCAACCCAAATCTCTCTGTGACCTGCACATCGTGTCACCGCATTCTGTATCTCGGCCAAGTCAGTTCTGCCGTTGGTTGAAGCAGCTGGTTTGATCCCTGGTTTGATCCCTGGTTTGATCCCTGGTTTGATCCCTGGTTTGATCCCCCGGTAAAAATTATTTCGTCAACGCCTTTGGGGAAGTGGGTGCGAATTCCTGCCGAATGACGATCGGGACATAACCGAATTCCATACCCTTTGGCGGCGTGACGAAAAGATTTGCGTCAAATGATGCGAGCATTGGCTTGCCTGTGCTCCCGCCACTTCTTGCGCTTGCACCGAACGCACTTCGTGGAGGCGCGAGATACTCACCGTCGATTGGCCATTCACGATGCATCCGTTCGATGAGTGATTGAAGCGCCGCGCGATCGGCAACACTCCATGCAAATTGACCGAAGACAGGTTGGTCGATGAATCGATACCACGAGTATGTCACGAGTGATCCATCCACAAGTTTCGCAGTAAATGGTCCCGCGCTTGGTCCTGGCTTCGCCCACGATCCTGCGAGTGGTTCTGCGCTATATGGCTCAGGCGTTGTGGTTGGCTTTGGAAATTGTCGTTGAGTCAACCCAAGATTCGCAGGCACTGCGGATGCATCGACGGCAATTCGATCCTTGCCATTCTGCCGAAAATATGCTGGGAATCGCCCAATTTTCCCGGTTTGTTTTTTCGTCCATTGCAATCCGAAAGAGCTGTCTTCAAAGACTGTCGGCGTGACAAGCTCGTTGATTCCACTAATCGATTTCTCGTCCTGCGAATATGTCACTGGCCCTGTGACGACCTTGGGAAAGAATGTGCCTGCTGAAGTGAATGCTCCCTTTGGTGCGCTGCCACCGCGACGCCAAGCAAGCACCGCGTCATAAAGTGCTGCCTTGGAATAGAGCGCAACATCACGTACGAGTGTTGTGCGACCCGAAGCGTCCACTGGAAAACTCAACTCGGGTATCCGCGTCCAGATGAGACCATCTTTGTCCGTGGCAAGAAACTCTGGAACGGTATTGATTTCCATCGAGCCCGCAACATCGCCCGAAGCTGCGCGCGCATCAAGACCACGTCCGATGTCTGTTGGATAGTCATGCGAAATTCTGCTCCAACATTCTGGAAGGTAATACGCGAGTGGACCCTTGAAATTTTTTGCGTTGAGAAAGAGCGTCCAACTGAACGCCCCCGTCGGCTGAGGATCTGGCCGCGCATCTGTCAGCGGCAACGCCATATATGCATAGCCGAGAAATTCGCCGCTCGGCGCACCACTGAACGGTAATCCGTCTGGCGGAATCAACAATCGATTGCTGATTTGCGCGATGCCGAGGCGATTGTCTGGGAGCGGTCGAGTGTTATAAAAAAACGACCATCCGGGCGATGCGACTTCATTGGAATAGCAATCTGGCGTGCCATTCATGCTGAACTTTGGCGGACCATAGTGAAAACGATTTCCCGCCCAGTATCCAAGTCCACCTTCAAGCGTTTGAAAGACACTGTCAAATGTAGGACCTCGCTCTGGCCAACTATCGCGCGGAATTGTGCCCACGGGACAGAGCGGTTCCGTTCGATTGTCCGAGTTGTCGGGAAGAATCCAAGTGGATGGAAGGCCGATCTGAAAATCCGAGATGGGCTGCGCGACAAGTTGCCAGACTGCGGAATAGAAACCCGCTCCATATCGAAACTCGATCGGAGACTTTTCACAGCGACTTGCGATGTATCCGTGAAGTCCTTGGTGACGAAGTTCGATTTCTGGCGCTGGCGCCTTCCGATCGTCACTCTCTGCGTCGGCACAGATTGCCAAACTCGCAAACAGAAATGGCGCAAGAGTTGGCGCGTGAATCAAAGTTCGTTGCATGACACGAACGGTATCACGCGGGCGTAATCTCTTTTTGTGATTTCATCCATAACCCAATCGATCCAAGTCTTCTTCGGAAAGTCCAAAATGATGGCCAATTTCGTGAAGAATCGTGATGCGGATTTCGCGCTCGACGGCTGATTCCCCGCCCATGGGTTCGCCATCTTCGTCGGTCGTGACATCCCATCCCCCTGCTGCATCGAGAATTCCTCTTCGAAAAATCTGAATGGTCTCTGGCAATTCCCCAGACGCGCTGACACTTCGCTCGGTGAGTGCGCTGCCGCTATGCAGCCCACAGAGGTCCTCATCCTGCGGATCCATATCAAGTGAGCGCATAAATTCGTCAGTTGGAAAATCCTCGACAATCAACGGAGATTCTTCCAGCAGCGTATGGATCGACTTGGGAAGTTCAGCGAGAACAGACTCGACGATTTCATCGAATCTCTCACGCATTCGAGCAGACCACTGCTCACTCACGATACGACTTGTCCAACAAGTTGCGAAATCTGAGTGACGCCTTGATCGCAAGCCCACTTGTCAAGACCACGAACGACTCTGCACGGCGATTTCGGATCGACAAAAAGCGCCGTCCCCATTCCAACAGCAGTCGCTCCCGCCAAGATCAGTTCAGCAGCATCTTCCCACGACATCACTCCACCAAGCCCGATGATCGGCACACCAGCATCACGCGCCACGGCGGCATAAACATCGTGCACGATTCGGACAACAATGGGATGAACCGCCGGACCAGAAAGTCCACCTTTCCCACGGGAAAGTCTGGGCTTTCGAGTGTGCACATCGATTGCCATTGCTGGCATCGTGTTGCACAACACGAGCGCGTTTGCGCCACATTCAATTGCCATCGCAGACATCGCAATCGGATCTGCCATGTCAGGTGCAAGTTTCACAAACAACTTTGCATTCGAGACAGCGCCGCGCACTGCGGTGAGAACTTCGCGAAGGGTTGATGGATCTGCGCCGAAATGTCGACCAGTACTTGTATTTGGGCAAGAGACATTCACTTCGATTGCACGAAACTCTTGCGAAGCATCCATCGCACCAGCAACTGCAACATAGTCATCAATAGTGTGACCGGCAACGGACCCGATCACCACCGCTTTGCATCCACGAACGCGCGGAACTTCTTCGGATAGAAATCGATCGATCCCCTTATTAGCAAGACCAATCGCATTCAACATCCCTGCGCGCGTCGGGATGATTCGCCACGGCGCATTTCCTTCCCGAACTTCTCGGGTGATGCTCTTGGTTGTGACGGCACCAATTTCGCTCAGGTCGAACATGTCTGCGAGTTCATCGACATATCCACATGTACCCGCAGCGGCAATGACTGGATTTCGCAGGTCGATGCCGGCAAGTTTCGTCAGTAATAGTTGGGGAACTCCCACAGACATACTTGTAACACATCTATGATCGTCCAACATGAGCACTCCAGAACGAATCGCCCAATTTGAGAAGATGACCGCAGCAGACCCAACCAATGAAATGGCGCATTTCAGCTTGGGCAACGCATATCTCCAAGCAGGTCGGCACGCAGAAGCCGCGAAAAGTCTGGAGAAAGTCATCGAACTCAGCCCAGGAATGAGCAAGGCATATCAGCTATGCGGCCAGGCGATGATCGGTGCAGGATGGGCAGACAAGTCAGTGGACATTCTCAACCGGGGATACACAGCCGCGGCCGAAAGAGGCGATCGAATGGTCGAGCAAACGATCGGGCAATTGTTGGTCTCGATCGGTCGTACTCCGCCAACCGTCACCCGTGCTGTGAATGCTGCAGCCGAAGCACTTCGCTCATCTGGCACATTTGTATGTCGACGCACGGGGCGACCTGGAACAAGGATGACATCCTCACCGATGCGTGGTCCAGTTGGCGATTGGATTTTCGAAAATATTTCAGCGGAGACATGGAAAGACTGGATTGGTCAAGGAACCAAGGTCATCAATGAGATGCGCCTCGATTTTTCCCGTGATCGTGATCAGGAAATATACGATCAACAAATGCGTGAATATCTTGGTATCGACGAAGCGGTTATCGCAAGTTTTCCAGTGAAGTCGAATTGACTTCTCTTGAGTCGCGAGGCTTGACCCAGAAAATTCAGCGTCGACGACGGCCAATGAGTCCGGCGAATCCAAGCAATCCATTTGCTTTCGATGAACCTTGACATTGGCTATGCCGCGAGTTCGGCTGTTCTACTTGCTGCATTTATTGTCACGCTTGTCTTTCAAATGCGCTCCCGCGCCTTGCACCTTTTTTTGTATTCGCTGTCATTCTCTAAACCATCACTTCGGGAACAACGATGTCGGATTTCATGGATCGCACGCTTGGGCTTGGGCTTGGGCTTGGAACTATTGGATCCTCGGCAGTTCTTGCAGTCATCCTCGTTGCCGTGATTCTGTACACGATGCGGCGGGAGCCTTTGAAGAATCTAAAGGATTGCAGAATAATCACAGGAAAAAAGGTCTGTTTTTAGATTCACCCCCCTGTGATCATTAGGATGCAGAGAGAAGGGAATCACAAATGAAACGAATGTTTACTGTCTGGTTTGCGGCCAGTTTCGCGACCAGTTTGGCGACTTTGATTATGGGATCAGTTGCGCATGCTGTTTATTTGCCTATGGAAAATCAGGTTGCTGACTCTGCTGCGGAATTCGAAAAACTAGAGGAACGGGTTCGTGCACTCGAGGCGATTGTCCAGACCCTTCAGAACGCCAAGGTGGATGCGACGGGGAAAGGCGTTATTGAATCGCAACCGCGACGAGAAGTTTCTGAATCAGACATCATCATTCAAGTGACTTCATTTGCGAAGACACCTGTTGATCCAGCGTTGACTGCGATTGTTGCAGAAGTCGATGCTCGATTGAAAGCAGATGAAATACTGCTGGCACTTGCGAAAGTTGCGGAACAAAAACTGCTTGAACAAGCAGAGCGCTACGGCGAGCGATCGCAACAAAGTGGATCAACAAACAGCACTTCGAGTAGTCAATCAGCCAGCAATCGTTCGCAAACTGTGCGCACATTGACTGAGGATGAATATAAACGGGCGATGGATCAAAACAAATCGCAACGCAAGAAGATCACAAGTGAAATTATTGAACTCTCAAATAAAGTGGAAAATGGTCGAAGACTCTCGGCAAACAAGCGCCGAAATGCCACTCCGCAAGGTCAACGAATCGTCGGCGTTACAAGCAGCGGCGCAAGAATCATTGTCACAACAAAATCCAACTGCTCGAAGGTTCTTGATGCAGGAGTTGAAGTGAAACTGATCAATCCACGAAGCGTCGAGTGCGACGAAAATTCAACCGAATACGAAGCGGATCGTGTGGAAAGAACAAAGTGAAGACGTTCAAGTCACACGCGTCGCAACCACACCCACCATTCCAAGAAGAGGACGGCGACGGCGCTCAATAAAAGCCACGGCCACGCAGAAGTTTCAACCGAAGCTCCTCCTTGAATTCCAGCGACGCGCTCCGTGGCGAATTTCACTTCCGCCGCAGCGTCCGCCCGACCTTCGATTCGAGAATTCATGTTGACGGCATACGCTTTCGATATTGGACCACTTGACTCATTTGGAACCGTCCAGTTCATCCTATAAATCCCGCTCGTTCTCAGCGGTCCATAAGAAACATTTGATGGATCCTGTACAGCAATTGGCATTGCAGTTCCATTTGGGATCAGCATCGAAACTTCCTTCGCGCCAAGCGGCAGCCGAGCCTTCGCAACATCACCTGGCGCGAGAGGTTCATCCGCTACGGCGCTTCCACCTGCTGCCAACCAGGAGATCGAATTCGCAAAGAAATTTACGAAACTACGTTGAAATGGCCAATCACTTTCCATCGGATCGAAGGTGACATAAACAAATGTCAACGCACCTCGATTCAAAGTCAAGATCATTGGACCCTCACTCGATTCGACGATGACATCCGCATCGCCTCCTGCTGCAACTGCGGTCATTGAAGAGACGAAGATGTCATTGAGATTCACATACTGCAGAAGCGGATGCTCGTCACGAATGCTTTGCGCTGTTGCATTATTCTTCGTTCCATACGGGGAAATTCCAGCGTTGATTGGCGTGGCATGAAAAATGAGATAACGACCGCGCGCAAGATCGTCAGGCATCGCATCGTCCAGAACAATCACGTCGAAAGAATCTGGAGCCATCGGATCTTTTTTCAATGTGTCGTTCCACTCGCTCAACGAGAAAGATTCGAGGGATTTCAACGACATTCCTTCAAGAATTGACCGCATCACGAATGCCCCTCGTCCGACAAGTGCGACTTTCAAAGCTTCTGGGGGCGCAGCAACAACGATGGCACGATCATCTGCGATAAGAGCATCATGCTTTGCAAAGCGCACTTCAACCAAGCCGCCTTTGGGCAAGGTCATCGAAGGGAATACGACTTGTATTTCTCCTGGAAGACGAATGCCACTCGTCTTGTCATCTTGCGCTGCTGGAACTTCCACGGGTTTTGGAGTGACTGCACGCAATCGATCATCGACGACAACTTCGAGATCTCCCGAAAAAATATCGCCACCCCAATTGATAACACGAGCGTAGATCTGAACTTCATCTGGGCGATCTGGATTGCGTGATACTGCGACGGCACCAATTCCTGCATTGACAGTTGTGCTCTTTCCAAAATTGTGAAAGAGTACTTGCTCGCCGCCACGTAAAACAGAACGAGAGAGATCAGAGATTCGTCCATCAGAAAAGAGTTCGTAAGAAGGCGCATCTGCGACGACAGTGCTTGGCATATCCGGATTGGTAACGGTGGCAAACGCTCGTGCGAGTTCAAAGGAATCACTGAGTGTCGTATTCTCGTCGGTTGGTTCGATCGCCTTGATCGCAGCGATGGCTTGTGCAGCATTATCAGTGAAAGGACAGAGAATCTGGGCATCCTTTGCAAATGCGATCACCATCACACTGGGTGCGGAGCCCGAAAAAATCCCCCCGCTATTCAGTGCACGCACCCGATTCTCAGCAAATTGCTTCGCCTCTTCAAGGCGAGATCGATCTCCTGGGGCATCATTGACATTCATCGAACCAGATCGATCAATTAAGAAAACGATTCGCTTGGCCTGAGAATCTCCCATTTCAATCTGTGGCTGGGCAATTGCGAAAGCGAGCAGTGCCAAGGCCAACAACTGCAGAAGAAGCAGAAGCGAAAATCGAAGGCGTTGAAACGGAGCGTTGGCACGAAGATCCTGTGTCGCACGCTTCCACAACATCGTGCTCGAAACAACTCTGCGCGTTCTGCGAAGTCGCAGAAAATAGAGCGCGACAAGCGGCGGGATTGTGGAAAGCGCCACGATTGACGCTGCAAACGGCGCAAGCCATGTCATGGCAAGGAAAATCACGCCAGCAACCCTCGTCTACGCAAATAATCCAAAAGCAACGTGTCCATATCCAAAGATGTCTCAACAACTTGATGCGTAATACTTCGGCGAACGGAAAAGTCGCGCAAGCCAGCCACATATGCCTCGAGTGATTTTCGGTATTGCGTCAAGACAGCTGACGATGCTGTCACTTCGGTTTCTTTATTTGTCTCGCTGTCGATCAATCGCAGATCGCCTGCAAGTCCATGGCGCGCAGGATCCATTTCTTCAGGGGCAAGCAACTGAAGCGCGAAGACATCAAATCCTCGACCTGCAACATAGTTCAAACCTTTCTCATACCCATCTGGGAAGAGAAAGTCGCTGAGAACAATCAATACTCCGCGACCCTGCGCGCCAAGCGCAATTGTGCGCATTCCATCGGTGAATCCGCCGATTCCTTCGGGGGTTCGATCAAGAAGCCAACGACCCATTTCTCTTGTTCGACGCCGACCTCGCATACTTGTCAATCGTTCGATGCGCTCTGCACCAAATCCAAAGAGGCTGACACGATTGTTGTTCACAAGACCGATATAGCCAAGCGCCATCGCCAGTCTGCGCGCATAATCAAATTTGTTGGGATTCCCCCCATTCATTGACATGCTCATGTCCAAAGCAATGACCATCGAAAGATCTTCCTCTTCAAGAAAGAGTTTCAGAAAAAGACGATCAAGGCGGGCATAGATATTCCAGTCGACAAATCGCAAATCGTCGCCGTGGGAATAATTACGAAAGTCGGCAAACTCAACCGATTGACCTCGTCGACGACTGCGACGCTCGCCCTGAATCTTTCCCGCAAAAATTTTGCGACTGATGACATCCAATCGATCCAACCGAGCCATCAAACGGGAATCGAGCAAGTCATCAACTTTCAAAATTGGATTCATGCCTGAGCCTCCGCAGGGATCAGGCGCACGATCTCAGCGATGATTCCATCGCATGTCAAGCCCGCTGCCTCTGCTTCGAAAGTTCGCGCGATGCGATGGCGCAGTGCGGCAGTTGCCAAAGCGGCGATGTCTTGGGTGCTGACAGCGCAGCGACCCGCGAGCAAGGCTCTCACTTTTGCAGCCATGATCAAAGACTGTGCGCCACGCGGACTCGATCCAACCAAGATCATCCTTTCAAGATCCGCGACTCCCCACGTTCCGCCGGGATGCGTTGCAAGCACTAAACGCACTGCATAATCCTGCACATGAGGAGCGACCAAGACAAAGCGCACAAGACGCTGTGTATAGGCAATTTCTTCTGCAGTCAGAACTGTCTTCGTTTGTGCTTCAGCGGCAATGTTTCCAGTCGTGCGTTCAACGATTTTTGCCAGATCATCTCTCTGCGCATAGTTGATGATTACCTTCAACAGAAAACGGTCAAGTTGCGCTTCGGGTAGCGGATATGTGCCTTCTTGCTCGATGGGATTCTGTGTTGCGAGAACAAGAAAAGGTCGCTGAAGCTTTCGCGTTTCGCCACCGACCGTGACGCAGCGCTCTTGCATTGCTTCGAGCAATGCAGATTGACTCTTTGGAGAAGCTCGATTGATTTCATCTGCAAGCAATATCTGCGCAAAGATCGGTCCTTGCCGAAATTGAAAGTTGCGTTGACCCGTCGCTTGATCCTCGACGACGATCTGCGTGCCAAGAATGTCGGCAGGCATGAGATCAGGCGTGAATTGAATTCGCGAAAACTTCAGCCCAAGTGCTTGGCCGAGCGTGCGGACGAGAAGAGTCTTGCCGAGTCCTGGGACGCCTTCAAGCAAGACATGTCCGTCGGCAAAGAGCGCAATCAGAACTTGATCAACGACTTCACGCTGACCAACAAGCACGCGGCCAATCTCTTGCCGGAGTCGATCAGCAACGACGCGAAAATTTTCGCACGCCTCGCGAACGGATGCAACGGAATCTAAATTGTTTGACAAGGTGTTCGACGAATTACTCATGTTCGCTTTTCTTCGTCACCTTGTTCTCGCTGTTCATCTTGAGCGCGCTTCTTTGCACGGCGCAACCTCTCCATCGGCGATTCAGGATCTACATCCGATGATGGTGCGTTTGATGATCCACTTACGCTTTCACTTCCCCTAGCGACCGCTGGGTTCTTTGGGGAAAGCCGATCGATTTTCGGTGGAATTCCAGTCTTTTTCGCTGAAGGAGTATCGATTACTGCATCGGATGAATCGACTTCCGTTCGTTGTCTCGCTTTTTTCCATGCAGCGACCATTTCGCCACCTGTTCCACGTGCGCCACCAAATGCTTGCTGGGCAATATCTCCAGCGGACTGCGAGTCAAACACCAATCGTCTTACCGCTACGTCGATCACCAACAATGCAGCGGCGATGATCGCCAGAATGTCCCAAATGCGGCGGACGCTTTCAGGTTGTGAAAGTCCTTTGCGTTCGAAGAGATCAGTCACGGCAAGGTCTCTCGAAGAAAGAACTCGCCCACCTGTTGATTGCGCAATTTCGCGCATGAGCGCCGTATTGTCTCTGCTTGTTCTGAACTCACGGGGATATGCCATCGAGACCGCGCCTTGTATCGATCCAGCAGAGCGACTTCCATTCGCGTCGATCAGGCCAACATCGACAAGATAAGACCCTGTATCGGATGTCGAGAACTTTCCGCGATATCGCCCCGGCCCGACCTGCTCCAGAGAAAGTGGCGCGAGTGATCCGTCTGGGCGCACAACCTTTGCATCGGTTCTCATAAAATTGATAAGACCAGAGTCGCCTCCAATGGCTTCAAGCTCGACCGTCGCCTCTTCGCCATCCATTGTGGTCTTGAGCGTGACATTGGACGGCGTTGCTGGACGCATCAACCATCGAACAGTTCGCTCCCACATCCCTTGGAAGCCGCCCCATGCTTGCCAAGCTCCACCCCAACGACCAGTCAAATCGCTTGTAAAAACAGCAGATTTTCCAAGGCCATAATTCCAATATGCAAAGATGGGGTCGTTCCCTTCCGATGTCTTGTTGAGAATTGGAATCTGCGCCAGTCCTTCGCGCGGCACAGTCAATACATATCCCTTGATCATCGGAACCGAGGCAAGCCCTTCTAGAGGTCCACCAATCGACGGGCTGACAACAGGCTGAAAATCACCTTCGACAATCAAGTTTCGAGAAACAATCGAAGCCTCCTTGATAAAAATCTTCGGAAGCAATTTTGGATTCAACACATTATAAAAATTTCCGCCAGTGATTTCGGCGGTATTTTTCATACTGGTTAAATGCTCCGCAGTCCCATGACCTCCAAGCATGATCGTGGTGATCGTGATTTTTGCCGCCTTGTATCCATCGAGCAATGCCTTCGATGGCGGAGCTGGATCGCCATCAGAAATTATGATCGCATGCTTCTGACCCGCCTTCACTTTGACGAGTCCATCGAGGCCAACTGTCATAGATGCTTGGAAGTCGGGCATATCTCCGATCGGCATCGATCTTGCAGCAGCAATCGCAGCCGTTTTATCTCCAGCAAGTTGCATCGGAAAATACCATCCTGCGCCATTCACACCGCCAATACCTCCGAATCCAAAGACAACAATTCCAACATAATCAAGTCGTGAGAGCGTTTCGATCGAGCTGATGACGACTTGCTCGCTCCAATAATTCGCTTGTGGCATTTCGCAGGAATGCATGATCAGCGCGAGAGCCCCTCGTGGCAATTCTCGGGTTGCTGGAGGATCGAGTTTCACAGGCAAAGTCTTCGATGTTTCACTATCGATCCATCCACCTGCACCGAAAGATTTATCCCCGCCAATCATCAACAATCCACCACCAAGGTCGTGCACATATGCGTGGAGCATTCGATCCGTTTCATTATCGATCTCCGCCCGCGACATGTTGACCAACACGATGGCGTCATAACCAGCGAGAAACGCGATGCCTTCAGCGAGTCGATCAGGATTCACAACATCCACTGCGATGCCGCCACTCTTGAGAGCGCTGACGAGACCTCCACTTTCAAGCCCACCTTGGTCGACAACAAGAATCCGTCCTTCGCCAGAGACAAAAACAGAAGCAGCCCCCTTCTTGTTCTCTGATACGCCATCCGCACTCGCAGCGTCGGGTTCGAAGACGGCCTCATATCGTTGGGCACCGCCGGAATCCAAACTCATTGGCACTTCAAATGTATTGGGCCCAGCCTTGAGTTCAACAGCAAGTCCATCGCCCTCACTCGTTGTGTCTAGATCAATCGGCTTCCCATTTTCTTTCACATAAATCTTCCCCGATGAACCACCTTGACTGCGAATAAAAAGCTTCAAGTCAGCCGTTTGCCCAATACGCGCACGAGTCGGCGCGCGAATTCCTTCGAAGATTGTTACACCAGTCTTGTTGTATTCAATTGGAAAAACGTCAATGGGAATTCGATTCGCTTTTGCCAAAGCAGCAGCTTCACGAAGACTGCCAGAAGTTTCATTGCCATCGGAAACCAACAGCATCCGATTCATTGTGTCCGCCGGCATGAGCGCGAGTCCACGACGAACTCCAAGCGCGAGATTCGAGCCGTCGAATTCACCGCCGTGACCTCCAAAGGAAATCTCTCCTCCGGTAGTTGGAATCTGCGCCACGATTGCATCTCGGGCGACGGTTACAACTCCAACACGATTCTCTGAAAGTCTCGGATTCTTCGTTGCCTTTTGCAATTCTGTTTCAGTTCGTGTCAACAAGTCGCTTGGAATCGATCTGCTGACATCGGCGACAATCAGTACTGTCACACCTTCACCTTTTCGAACGATTGAAGGCTGCGCAAGACTGAGCGCGAGCATCGTCAACAGAATGCTGCGCGTGATTGCACTCACCCAAGTTCGCGTCGATCCAACGGCGTGGCGGCGATTCCAACTCATCCACCAAATTGCCGGCAATATCAGCAGAAGAAAAAGTGCAATTGGGCGTTCAAATCCGATTGGGATCATGGTGCTTTGACCGATTCTATGAAAGAATTTGTATCTGCGAGAGACTTGAGTGGCAGCGATTGCACGCGGCCATTTCCAGTATCCATCAGATAGATGCGTTCGTCGACGCACTCAACGGACCATGGTGCGTTCAATCTTCCTTGCGCATGACCACCACCACCCCAGATTCCACGCGATGCGCCAGTGAGCGAATCAAGTTGCTGCAATCGACAATTTCCAAATTCCGCGACGAGCAGAGTTCCGTCATCGAGCACGCACACTCCATATGGATAGGCCAATTGGCCTGCAGCACGACCCGAGGCACACAGAATGCGCTTCAATTCGCCCGCTTGAGAAAACACTTGAATGCGGTGATTGCAAGAATCAGCAACGAAGATTTCTGATCCGTCCTTGGAAAATGCGATGGACTGCGGTCGCGAGAACATTCCAGGTTGTTCGCCAAGTTTGCCAAATTGCCCGATGAATTTCCCGTCTGGTTCGAAAATCTGAACGCGGTCGTTGCCTCCATATTCGCTGACAAAAATTCGACCATCTGGGGCGAATGCCACGTCCGATGGAAAGATGAATTCGCCAGGTCCATATCCGTACGAACCAAATGATCCAACAATACCGCCGTCGCGATTGAAGATAAGCACTTGATGCTCGTGCGTATCGGCGACATAGATCAAACCATTCGGGGCGATTGTTAATCCAGTAGGTTTTCCGTTATTGAACTTCGGCATGTACCACGACAATTCGAATGTGCCATCTTTTGCAAATCGTTGCACGCGACCGCTCTTGTCGATGACGAAGATCGATCCAGGGTTCGCACTCGTCGAACGTTCGATGGCAACTGCACGAGGATTCTGAAAGCGACCATCGGTGCGGCCGAATCTTCCGACGATCACATCCGTCGGCAATCGCGGCGTTGCAGAATCAACACCATCATCACTCTCTGCTTCTCTTTCGCTTGATCCGCATCCGACAAAGATCAAAGTAACCAAAGCGATCATCAACGCTTTCGCCAAACCGTTTCGAGAAATTCCAGCCAGCAGTGCAAGCGTGACACAAGCGCAACTCAGTGCGAGAAGCGCTATCCAAGGAAGTGCTGCGCTGACCGCAGAAGGATCCTGATAGTGAATCGCATTCAAGAGAGTGGTTGCAATCCAATCCATTCCCGGTGGTTCAAGCCGCGCTGCGACGGCAGTTTCTGTTGCAGCGAGGGCGACCATCACCAGAAAACCCCCTGTAAATGAAGCAAGAAAGATCGGTCGGCCTATGCGCAGAAAATCTCCCAGCGTTCTGCCGTGCACAATCCAAGTCTCACGTTCGCTGCACGCAAATCCTGCGCCACACCACACGCCGATGACCAGAGCAACGGCACTAAATCTTGCAGCTTCTGCGCACGAGACAACAATTGCAGAGTCATACACAGTTCGCATCAGCGCCGTCGACCTCCACAGCGATGCCGTTGCCAGAGCCAAGAGAGTTGCAGGCATCGAAAGTGCGAGAAGCGCGATGCTGAACAGACGGCAGAGAATCGAGCGTGCATCGCACATCATGAAACTTGCGCCTGCAAGAGCGATGAATCCGCCAGCGATGCCGCTGAAGCAAGCCATCATCAGCGCATTCGCAGAACCGCGAGCGTGCAGCGTGGTGAAGGTTGCATTTGCTCCAATCGTATTCACCTTCGTCGCGAGCAGAGCAATAGGCAGCGCAGTGCCAATGAGTAAGAAAAGAATGACAAGAGTTGGACCAATGAATCGAAACGAAGATCGTGGATCTGCGCCAAGACCCGCCAAGTCTCCCTCACCCACTGCCCGCGCGTTGGCGATGCCGCGTATGAGAAGAGACGCTGCGACAGCGCTGACAAGGACCGCAGTCACAAGCGCTGGGATTGCCGCAACGAGCACTTGTCGTGGCGTCGCTCCTGCTGCGTCGAATGCACGTAATTCAGAGGTAAATGTAGTGACCTGCGCCGCATCGAATGCTGTTGTTTCTCCAAAAGTGATCAACGATATCGCAACAGACGAGAGCGCTAATGCGCCACAGTCCGCACGCCAAGATGCTGCGAATCGATCACGCCACGAACCTCCATCAAGCGTCTGCATGACTGCAGTGATTCGCTCCGACGCAGATGAACGCAGTCCAACAAGACACGCAGCAATTGGCCAATTCCATGAGAGCAACGCAAACGCAAGCGTCGTCGCACGAAGTGGTGAAATCAAATCGTGCGTGATTGCATAATCAGCGATTGGATGACCAGGTCGAAGAATGCACCACCAACAATAAAAGATTGCATACGCAGGGATCAACGCAGCAGCGAAACAGAAGCAACGGAGCAACCATCCGCTGTTGCGAAGTGTGCGACCTGGAATCCAGCCGATTGCTGTGGCTGCCACGCCAATTCCAATCGACCATGCGATAGAGCGAACAAGCAGAGATGCTGGATTTGCGAATGTTTCATCAACTCCACTCGATGATTCTGATATGCATCGAAAAAAGAGCGTAATCAAAGGGACCAGTACGAACAAAAAGACTGCAACAATTCCAGGCCCCGCGACAAGAAGCGCGGCTCGAGGAATTCCTGCCCTTTTCAATTCGCCCCATCTTTTATGCATGCTTTACGCAATATGCTGACGGATTCATCCATCGAAGGAACCATCGTTGCTTGATCGTATTGAAATGGATCTTCCACGGCCTGGATGCGAATACTTTGCATATTTTCCGGCATCAGCGCAAGTCCATCTGGTGGAGAAGAAGGCGGCGGCGTAGAAGGTGTCAGTGCAGAATTTGCTGAGTTTGGGATGGAGTTTTTAGAGACATTTGCCGGCGGATTCAATTGAATGATGAAATTTCCTGACCGCGACGCATGCAACCACTCTGTCACCTTCGGCTGCAAGAGAAAGATCATCAATGCATTTGCCTCCGCTGGATGCGGCGCACCGTCGACGAGAGAAACACTGTTCGGGATCAACATTGGACCGCCTCCAGATTCGCCGCTTGGAAATTGACGAAGTGGAATCATCGCCAACACCGCACCATTGGCGACAGCGGCATAGACATCATCCGAATCCGTGAGACCGAAATCGACTTCCTTACGAATGACTGCATCAACCACCGCTGCATTTCCACCCGCCAATATGAGCGGCTTGTTCGAAGCAAATCCATCAACCCATTTCTGAAAAGAACCGACTTCGCGCCACTCCATTTGAGAGGAGAACGCACCAATATGACCACGCGTTGTTCCAAATCTTGGATCAGCCATCGCAACGCTCTTGCCAAACGCGGGTGTTGCCAAGTCCAACATTGACTGCGGCAATTGCTCCACCGTTATGCGTTTGGGGTCAAACACCAGCACACGCATGCGCGGCGCGAAACCGTGCCACCATCCAGATTCACCCCGCAAAAAATCTGGAAGTTCGCCGCTTCGCATGCAGCGCCATGGCGCGATCACGCCTTCGCGACCAAGTTGAGCTGAAGCAAAGCATTCTCCAGACCAGAAAACATCTGCGCGAGGTGCGTCGTGTTCTGTGCGCAACATTGCGGCAAGTGCAGTCGTCTTAGAATTTTCACTGTCGTATCGCGCACGAACAGTAATGCCACTTTCTTTGGAAAATGCTTCAAGAATTGGTCTGGCGATCGCTTCGTCAGTGCTGACATAGACAACAACTTCGCGCAAAGGTGGTGGCGATAAAGGTGTCGATGATTCTTCCGATGGCGATCCACGATCACAACTGATCACAGAAAAAATAATGATCGCGAAACAGACACAATGAATGATTCGCCTCATGGTCGAGTTCAATTTTCTTGTCTCATTTTTTAACCGGCGACACACCAGGTGAAACGGGTGTTTGAGGTGCCACAGATTCCGTTGGTGGAACTGGTGTCGTTGGCGCGACCTGCCCGCTCTTGGCATCAATCTTCTTTTTCAAATCGCCAAAGTAATGCTTATGCAAATCGCGCAAATTCGCAGGGACAGGATCTTCATCAGTCCCCTCTTCGTAACCGCGACCGATTTCTCCAGATAACTGCTTTAAAGTCGCGCGGCTCTCGCCTACAACTGGCGGAGCTTCGACCAATTGACGCGCAATCACATCTCCACCAGTCGATTTTACTTTTTCTTTTCTTGTGCGCGTTGCCGTTTCAGTTTTTTCTTTCGTACGCTCTCCCATCATGCCTCTTCCGTCCCCAGCATTCATAGCTGACTTTCCTGGCGAATCGGAAGGACTCGATCCGCCTTGACATTGACTCCGAGCAGATTCGGCATCTTTCATCATTTCACTGAGCATTTCCATTTCGCTGAGAACTTCTGCAGCCTCCTTTGCAGATTGACCTGATCCTTCCGATGGTTCGCCGTCCTTGGATGGTTTTCCACCACTCTTGGATGCTTTCCCTTCAGAATTTTTCGAGTCCTTATCGCCGCTCTGGCTGCCGTTCTTGCACTGCGAGCCCATAGATTCGCACATCTTGGCAAGTTTTTCCAACTTTTCACCAGCCTTTGACTGCGACTCTATCGCCTCCTTCAACGCCTTTTTCTGTGCATCATTGAGATTCTTGGCAGCATCGATTGCTGCCTTCGCCGCCTGTGGATTCTTTGCAAGCGCTCCGTCAAGCCCAGCATTTTCAAGCGCCTTTTTCAGGGTTTCGTTTGCCTTCGCAGCATCTTTCAATTGCGAAGTCATTTCATTCAGTTTCGCGGCCAATTCTTCGCGCGTCTTCTCATCCATCTTGCCGTCTTTGATCTGATCCTGAAGCTTAGCCAGCGCAGACTTTGCTGCTGCTCCATCGCCTCGCTTGAGAGCTTCGCCAAGTTCCTTCAGCGGGCCTGACTTTGATGGCTCGATACGACTGAGGGCATCTTTCATCGCTTCGAGTTGTTGCGCCTTCTCGCCACTCAAAAGTTCGTCCAGTTTTTTAGAGAGATCATTCACCTGACGAGTCGTCTCACGTCGAACAGATTCGGGAGTTTGCAGTTTCTCGTCGGAAGCATCGCCGGCAAGTTTCTTTTCGTCCCCATTTTCTTTAAGCGCTTTACTCAATTCTGAATTCGTTTCAATCTTGGCCTGCAGCGTGTCGATCTGAACCTTCGCAGCGTCACGAGCTGCTTGCAATTGGATTTCGCTGATCCCATCAGCTGCCTGCGCATTTTTAAGAGAAAGGCCGGGCACAAACCACCAGACTGCGCACGCTATGACAATAAATGAAGGTCCTACCCACCAATTCCGTGGTGCGACGACTGGGATTGCTCGACCGAGTGATTCAATCAGCCGCTTGTCGCCAGCAATCTTCAATCCATCTTCGATCGCAGCTTGCGCGAATGGATCAGTTCGATCTGCAACTGCGACTGCAGTAGACAGTCGATCATGCAGTTTCAATTTGACGTCAATCAGTGATGCAACTGCGATATCACCTTCGGCTCGAGGTCGCGAAAGAAATGCCCATACTCCAAGTGCTTTTAGAATGAGGGCTCCGAGGATGACAAACCAGATCCCACGCTCGCCAGCAGGCGACCACCACCCTGCGACCAACTTTGAACCGACGGAAACCGCGACAAGAACAATGCCCGTCCACAACGTGACAAGACCCATCGAACCCAGAAACTGTCCAAGAAGGATTCTTCTTCGGACGCGAGCGATAATTGTCAGAATGGGATTGATGTTTGCCATGTTTTGTCTCAGGCGCCGACTTCGTTTATGCTAGTCATAATGTCAATTTCAACCAATCTTTCGTTGCGACTTTTTTGCGCTAGCAGCGTCATTTTCTTGGCTGCAAACTCCTTCGCACAAGATCCGTCAAAGCAACCTTCAAAAGATGGTGACAACCCACCTGCGCAAGCGAGTGATTCACCTACTAAGGCGCAACAAGATCAGGCACTCGCTGAAAGTATTGCCACACTAAAGAAACAATCTAAGGCGTTGCAAGAAAACGTCAAGGCACTGCAAGCAACAAAGGCGAAGCAACAAGCGGATGCAGTCAAGGCAAGAGAATCAAGGGAAATTCCTGATTCGAAACCAATCTCACCTAAGCAACCTGCAACAGAACCCGCAACAGAACCTGCAACAGAACCCGCAGCAGAACCTGCAACAGAACCCGCAGCAGAACCCGCAGTAGAGCCCGCAGCAGAACCCGCAGCAGAGCCCGCAACAGATCCCGCAACAGAACCCGCAGCAGAACCCGCAGTAGAGCCCGCAACAGAACCCGCAACAGAACCGGCAGCAGAACCCGCAGTAGAGCCCGCAACAGCAGAGCCCGCAACAGCAGAGCCCGCAGCTGATCCAGCGCCAACTGATCAATCCGCGCCAGCAGCTGATGAGAACCCTGGTATGAACGAGCAGGAACAAATGCTTGCAGAAATTAAGGCGCAATCAAAGGCGCTCGAAGAACGAGTAAAGGGACTCGAAGCTCTAGTGGAAAAGCAGAAAATTGAATTGGCCAAAGCGCGTGCGCAGAAGTCTGTAAAGTCAAACCCTTCAGCACCAGTACGAGCCAAGGAACCCGCAACGGCCGACGAACCCGCAATGACGGACGAACCTGTAGATGGAACGATTATTGTTCGCCACGACGAGACGACTACATCGGCGAATCGAGAAACTCAATCCGATTCTGTGATTACATCAGATCCCTTTCAAAATCCAAACACACTTCTTCTCGAAATGAGTCAACGTTATGCAGAGCGTTTCTCAAAGGCTCCAACGTTGACGCCCGACCGCACGTTGGACTTCGATGACTTTTCCCTCAATCTTCAGAGGTGGGCCACGGCTCAAAATCGAATTCTCTGTCAGCCCATCGACTGGCCGGTCATCGTGTTGCGAACACAACCTTCAAAGAAATCAGTGGATAAAATAGTTCTTCATTGCCAAGCAGTTGATGCCAATGGATCCAATCTTGGCAATCCATTCCACGCGGAAATGGATCGGTCTCCAACTTCAGAACTCATTCAATCCAGTCCAAAGGGGACTATTTTTCAGCTTGTTGGCGACATCGATCCTTGCCTTGAATTCTCTGCTGAGCATGAGACAGACGGATCCTGGAATCGTTCGGGAACATTTGTCGCACCATATTGTGTTTCGAATTGGGTTGTCATTGGTAAACAACTCACATCGAATACGGCTCCAAGCGTTGAGTGATGGATCCTGACGATCATGTTTGTTTGTGTTTTCGAGTGAGCCTGCGCAAACTCAATACATTTCTTGAATGTGAAAAGCCTCGCGTCGCAAGCCAACTCTCCGATTGCTTTGGCGCGGGAACTGGTTGCCATTGGTGCGTGCCATTTCTTAATAAATTGCACCAGCAATGGCAAGATGGACAGGCGCCGAGCCTGAACGAATCTTCCGAAGATTATGCTGCGCGGCGCAAGATCTATCGCGACGAGAAAAAGTGAATATCGGGGCAACCATGGCGAAAGGCAAAACGTCCCAAGGCAATCAAATCCCATTTTTCTGCCGCACATTTACCTCCGAGTTGATATTGAGACTGAGTCTCAATACCATTGAGCAATGACCGTCGCCCCGATCAGAATTCCACTCAGCCAACTCGCACGAGGACAACGTGCGACGGTGGAATGTTCGGCGCTTGATTCATTGCCCAACGAACATCGGTGCTTGCTCGCAGCAATGGGAATGGGCGAACAATGCGAAGTGCGCGTTTGTCGACCAGGTACGCCATGCATCGTGCAAATTGATCGCACTCGATTGGGACTTCCGCATGGGATCGCCGATCGCATTATGGTGACACCGATCGAGTCGACATCACCGTGATCCCACGCGTCGCATTGCTTGGGAATCCCAATACGGGAAAGAGCACGCTCTTCAATCGACTTTGCGGTCTGCGATCCAAAACTGCAAATTTCCCCGGCAGCACTGTTGAACATCAAGTTGGAAGATGCGTCATGAAATCTGGACAGGAAATTGATCTGATCGATTTGCCTGGGATTTACAGTTTGATGCTGGAAATGCCTGAAAGCAGACTGTGTGCGGATTGTCTTGATGGACGAGTGGGCGACGGTCGACCTGATGCTGCGCTGCTGGTGCTCGATGCAAATAATCTTTCGCGCAATTTACAATTTGCAGCAAGCGCACTGCGCCGAGGACTTCCAAGTGTCGTTGCAATCAATATGGTCGATCTTGCAGAACGCCGCGGGCTGATCATTGATGAACGCGCGGCATCGCAAGCGCTCGGCGTTCCTGTTGTTGCCGTTTCTGCGCGCAGCGGTCAAGGGATCGATCGATTGATTGAACAACTCACTCGAACTTCGATGAGCAGTGCAACGCCACATCCAAATCTCCCCTTTCCGACCACCGAACCTGGTTCGACGGCAAGCGCAGTATGGGCCGCGGACGTTTTTGCTCGAATCGCAGCGCATCCTGACGAAAAAAACGATGACCGAATGACGATCCATGATCGACTTGATGCTGCGTTCACGCATCCACTGCTGGGAATCGTTTTCTTTGTGCTGATGATGTCGCTGCTGTTCGCATCAATTTATTGGCTTGCGCAATTTCCGATGGAAGCAGTCGACGGTATTTTCGGTTGGCTCGGTAACGGCGTTGAATCGATGATGCCTGCAGGAACACTGCGTGATCTAACAGTCAACGGAATCGTTGGTGGTGTTTCAGCGACCGTCGTCTTTCTGCCACAAATTCTGTTGCTCTTTTTTCTGCTCGCCCTTCTTGAAGATTCTGGATATCTCGCACGGGCAGCATTTGCAGTCGATCGAACAATGCGTAGATTTGGATTACCTGGACAAGCTTTCATGCCTTTACTTTCTTCGCATGCATGCGCCCTGCCTGGAATTATGGCAACTCGACTGATCCCAAATCATCGCGATCGACTCGCGACAATTCTTGTCGCTCCATTCATGAGTTGTAGCGCACGCGTTCCCGTCTATGCGCTGCTGACCGGAGTGCTCTTTGCGGGGCGACCACTTGCTGCAGGATTCGCATTCACTGGCTGCTATGTCCTTGGTGGAATTGTTGGATTAGCAACCGCCGCGCTTCTGCGAAAGACGATCTTGCGCGGGCCGAGCACTCCGATGATGCTCGAACTTCCTGACTATCGCCTGCCCAGCATTCGCAATGCTCTGACAATCGCAATGGATCGCGGAATGCTCTTTCTTAAAAACGCAGGCAGCGTGATTCTTTCCATCGCAATCGTGATGTGGTGGTTGAGCGCATATCCAAAGTCACCGCCGAGTCCAGAAAGTGTGGCGATCGAATTGCGTGCTGTCGAAGTTGCGCCCACAGATCCCACGACTGCCGAAAATCTGCGTTCTCAGGCCGAGCGATTGAACGAACGCACGCAGCAAAGTGGCTCATTTGCAGGCCAACTTGGCACAATCTGTCAGCCTGCGTTTGCTCCCATCGGACTCGATCGACAATTGACTGTCGCAGTTCTGACAAGTTTTCTGGCTCGCGAAGTTTTCACGACAACAGTCTTCGTCTTGGCTGGCGCAGGCTCTGATGCTGACGGTGAAGATCAAGGAACTCTTGCGACTGTACGCAGCGCAACGCGTGATGATGGACTGCCGCTCTTCACAATGGCTACATCTGCGTCGCTGCTGATCTTCTTCGTTCTTGCGATGCAGTGCTTGCCGACTCTGGTCGTTGTCGCAAAAGAAACAGGATCGTGGCGTTGGCCGCTCCTGCAATTTTGTTATATGACCATCATTGCATACACCGCTGCGCTCTTCGCCTATCGTTTCATGCCATGAGTGCTTTCCCAATCAACGACTGGCAGTTCTGGATTGCGACAATTGTCGTGATCGTCGCTCTGACATTCGTGATTCGACCGCTTTTGCCCCGCCGCGGGAAAAGCCCTGCATGTCCAAATTGCCCATCGAATTCTGCGCAAGGTCAGCCAGAGCCAAAGCGAACTGAATTGACAATGGAAGGCACGAAGATTCGCACACGGTCCTAGTCACGAATGTCTGTCACGAATGTCTGTCACGAATGTCTGTCACGAATGTCTGTCAGAAACGCTTATGCGCCGGTCTTTCGTCAGGCGCACGATGCCCCAGAATTGCGCGAACAATCGCTAAATCAGCAGTTGTCGTCACCTTGATGTTGCGAGGATCGCCTTCGACAACGAGAACATTTTCACCGAGGCGCTCGACCAACATTGCGTCATCCGTTGCGCCAGCAAGATCTGGCTGTGCATACGCGCGTCGCATGACATCTGCAGTAAAGATTTGTGGAGTTTGAATTGCCATCAATCGAGTTCGGTCCACAGTCGATTCGACACGGCGGCCTCGCACGGACTCACGTCCAGCATCACCAAGAATTGCATCTGCGACCGCTTCATCTGGGGCGGCGGCGAATGTTTCAACTGTGACACGCTTGAGAGTCGAACTGACTGGATCACCAGGAACCACCGCCGTTGCAATACGAGCCGCATCAAAAATCCTGGTGAGCAGTGCGTCATTTGCTCCAGGACGAGCCGCATCATGCACTGCGATATGAGTGCAATCATTTGGCACAACTGCCAATGCGTTTCGCACACTTTCCCATCGTTCGGATCGTCCACCCGCAACAATGATGACGCCGTGAAAACCAAGTTGCGCGCCATATCGACTGCGAAAATCATCTATCGATTCTGGTGGAGCAGCGACCACGATCGCACTGACTTCATCTCGTTTTGTGAATAATTCCACAGTTCGCAAAAGAAGAGGTCGACCGCCAAGGTCCTGCCCAAGTTTGTCACCTCCGAAGCGTGTTCCTTGACCAGCTGCTGGAATGATGACGGCTACTTTCAAATCACTCATGTTTTCCTCGTGGTATTTGCTGTGGACATTGGCGTGGCAACAGAAGTCGGCATCGAACCCAAACTCTTCGAGATCGATTTTTCGTGCATCGCCACGCTCGATCGATCGAGTTCTTCCTTTGCTTGCTGAAACGCATTTGCATCGACATCATGCGGCGAAGTATGCGCAAGCGATACGAAACCTTTCAGGCGGGTGATGAGCGCTTCCAACGAATCGACATACTGCCTTGGAAGATCATCGCGAGTTCTCAGCAGAGCGTCACCGATCCACTTGATATCCAGCGTGGAATTGACCGCAAGATCAACGACTCGGTGATGATGCATATCAGATCGCGCATGAACGATACTTTCGTGTTCGATTCGTTCGATCTCTTCATTGGTCAAACCAAAGCTCGGAACAACTTGAACAGTCGCACGCCGTCCGCTGCGTCTTTCTCCCGCCGTCACGTGCAAGACACCGTTGGCATCAACCAAGAATTCCACTTCAATCTGAGGGATCCCGGCCGGCATTGGTGGAATATCACGCAATTCAAAGCGCGCCAAAGAACGGCAATCACTCACCATCTCGCGTTCACCTTGCAGAACATGTAATTGCACATGACTTTGATTATCGACGCTTGTTGAAAACATTTCTTTCGCTCGTGCGGGGATGGTCGCATTGCGTGTCAGTAATTTTGCAACTGCTCCACCGACGGTTTCGATACCCAACGACAGTGGAATAACATCAAGCAACAAGACATCGCTGCGGGTTCCTTGCAAAACTGACGCCTGTGCTGCGGCACCAAGAGCGACGACGCAATCAGGATCCAGCGCCGTGTATGGATCCAACCCGAAAAACTCGCCAACACGCTTGCGAACTAGGGGGATTCTGGTCGAACCTCCCACAAGAATGACACGGTCAATGGCTATTCCACCCGCATCTCGCAGTGCACGCTCGCACGCGAGAATTGTTCGTTCAATGAATGGGCTTGCCATGGCTTCGAATTCCGCACGAGAAAGTGTTCTTTGCATTCGCACTCCACTACCCAAATCAATATCAATCTGTGTGCTCTCGCGATGTGACAAAGCAATCTTTGCCGACTCCGCAAAATCACGCAGAGCTTGTCGAGCTCCTGCCGCAACTTTGAAATTCTCCTTCGCCGACGACGCCATCCCCGCGTCCTTCAGCAGTTGCTGTGCAAGTGCGTGATCCAGATCATCCCCACCTAACTGTGTATCCCCTGCAGTAGCAATCACTCGAAACAAATCCCCATCGCCGGGAACACTCTCTGGAATAACCTGCAGAATGGAAACGTCAAATGTTCCGCCGCCGAAGTCATAGACCGCAATCGTCTGCGCATGGCCGCTTCGACCGATGCCGTATGCCAGTGCTGCTGCAGTTGGTTCATTCACAACGCGCACTGCATCGAGTCCTGCCAAGCGTGCTGCGTCACGCGTTGCTTGTCTTTGACCATCATCAAAATATGCAGGGACAGTGATGACTGCACGCCGAACTTCGCAACCTAATTGCAACTCCGCAGTTCGACGTAACTCTCTCAAGATGACTGCTGCGACTTCTTGCGGCAGTACATGCGCGCCACCTGCAGAAATTGCGGCAAGTCCGCGTGTTCCCTCCACCACCTCAAATTGGAAACCACGAAGTAGCGACTTCGATTCTGCGAAAGATCGCCCCATCAATCGCTTCGCACTCAAAACCGTATCGAGGGGAAATTCGACAGCGTGACGCCGAGCTTCTGCACCCACTTCGACTGGGGAGCCAGATTGGTATCTCACTGCAGATGCCAGCATGCGATCACCCGATTCACTCTGCAGAATTCTTGGTCCAGCAGCATCGCAAAATGCAACGAGCGAATGGGTTGTTCCTAAATCGATACCAACGATCGGATCAGATATGTGCGCGGCCTCTGGCATTGAGTCGCGATTCTAGGTCGATATGTCCCTCGCCGTGTCGTCTGGATGCCATGGATAAGTCGGAGCAACGGAGGACTTCCGTCGAGAATCAGTTCGCTTCAATTGTCTTCCATCACGAATCAAGATTTCTCGAAGCGCAATCAACGCACGATGCCTGCGAACTCCAAAGCAATTTTCGTCACATCCAAGGGACTTTGAACCATCGTGGCGCCGAACATTTTCTGCACAAATCACTCGCAGCACCTCTTGTTGCTTCGGCAATAACTGCTCAAGCGCAGAAGCGAGTTGATCTTCGTCAAAATCGGGATCGCCAGAATGAACTGGATCACTCTTTTGATTTGTGGAGTGTGATGAGTCGATCGCTCCTCTGCGACACGCATTTCGAGTGGATTCGAGTTTGCGTTGGTCATTTCCAAGTGTGCGCAGAAGTCGGCGACGAACGCATTCAAAGAGATATGAAGCACTCAGAGCGACTTCTCTGGCGATTGCCGATTTCGGCATTCTGCAAATCAACTGCAAGAAAATTTCTTGCATTGCGTCTTCGACTGTTGACAATGGATGCTTTGCACACAAGAGATCCACAATGCGCGTTCTGTGTTCACGATATGCAGACTCGACTCGGGTTCCCCACTGCTCTGCTAGGAGAGCTTCGTTTTTATCGCTCATCGGAAATACTTTCTTTGGCGCCCGAGAAAGCCTATTCGGCTATTCAAGAAGAATCAAAAAAAGAGACTTTTTTTATTTGTGACTTATCCCCCAAGAATCCACCGCTTAGACACCATGCCCTATTTGGGCTGCTCGCCTGCTGTCGGCAAACGATCAAGTGCTCGCTGAAATCGACTATCTGAGATCTGAATTAGAAAATCAGTCAGAAATTTAACTGAAGGCTGATCTCCGCTGGCAGTGAACTGCTGTCGTCCGCCATCCCAATTAACAGCAATATCTGCAACAAAATCACCTTTTTCTGGTGAACTCGACGGCGGAGACTCGCTGAACCAACCTCCATCTTGTGCGCACTGGCGAATCTTTTGGCACTGCTCGACACTGAGGTCCGTTTGCCAAAACGTTTTCATGTTCAGCGCCGTCACTCCAGCTCCGTATGCGAAAACCCCGCCGTCAATTGTAAAATATTGATACTGCGAAGTCTTTGGCTGGCGCAACCAAATGACCAACCCAATGCCACACTTACCAAAATTGCGCTCTTGCGTCGGCAGTGTGTTGCACGATGTCAACACTGTTGCTGCAACAAGTGTGACAAGTCCAAACATTTTCTTGTGAAGAATATGAACGCGCATCAAGTTCAACCAATCAAGGCTTCGCAGGTGTTGAGTTTGCGAATGACCAAGGTGGCGCCTTGGTGAAACCCTCGTATGGATTTGGACCAAAGTCATATCGATGCGGGAGATTTCGGTCTGGACTACGATCCGTAGACCACGCCAAAGCACAAAGGCTTCGAACGAATGCGACAGCATGCGGATCAGGAATGTCTGAAGTTTGGAAGCGTCGAACGAACCACCAATCCATTCCATTTGCATGAAAGAAGAGGATGTAAATAATTTCTTTCTTCGCCGGCCGCAACGACCCCGGCCAAACGTCAATAGTTGATGCGGACGTCTC
>CAJCCX010000301.1 GCA_903961015.1 uncultured bacterium | reverse complement strand
TGTCTTCCAGAAAATCGGGGGCAGCACAATGGCACGATGCATCTGCTTCCGCAATCCGATCACCCCATTCGTGAAATCAAAGCGGGTTTCGAAAAAGTTATGCGGGGCGAACTTGCGGAATGTCCAACACTCGAGTGGTACATCCACACGCAAGTCGATCCATCACTTCGCGATCCGCAAGGAAATCATAATTCTGCATTCTTTGTTCAGTGGGTGCCATACGAACTTGCCGGGACTTCGTGGAATGATCAAGAGGCGAAATATGTTGATCACATTTTTGGAATCGCAGAACAGTTCTGTCCTGGATTTCGAGATTTGGTTGTCGATACATATGTACTGACACCAAAGCGAATTGAAGAAGATATCGGTATTCGCTATGGCCATATTCATCATGTCGACAACACGTTTGGATTTGACCGCCGCATGCCGTATGCGACGGGAGTCGACGGTCTCTATTCATGCAGCGCGGGATGCCATCCTGCGGGAAGTGTGATTGGTGCTGCGGGGCACAATTGCGCAGTGCGTGTCATGCGCGATTTGGGAGTGCGTGGTTGAGATCCGCGGATTGGGAATAAAGTCCCTTGGAATCAGAGTTCGTCGAGCAATTGTTCTGCCTGAAGGATTTTCTTCTTTAAATCTTCAGCGAAGTGCGATTCGTTGCCTGATTTCGACTTGGATTCATTTACCAGCTTACGGAGTTTCGTAATCTCAACCAACAACTTCTTCAATTTCTTTGGATTCAGTTCCATAGAAGAATTTAATTTCGTGATCTCTGGGCTTCGTCGCATTCCGAGCGAATGGATTACTTCGTCGAGCGAATTTTTCTGTTTCGCAAGACCTGTTTTTTCCATTGTTCCAGCTGTCAGGGTCAGGACAGTTTTTGGGCCATCAATAAGCTCATCAGATCCTGTGCGGCGGGATTCCGAAAATCCGCCTTCGGTCGACCACCAAAGTTCTTTGGACATCTCTCGCATGGCAGCAGCAATAGTGGGGGACCGACCAGTTGCTTCAGCAGCGCTTTGATGAGTTGCACTATGAAATGATTCATATTTCGCAGCAAGCTCTGGATCTTTTTCTGTCAAGCTTTTTAATGATGTTGTTCCACTATCGCCGCTGACAATGGTGACGGCTGCTCCGACTCGTGCGGAAGGCTTGACAAAAATTTCTTTGCAAGCAAGCGTGATCAATGCAGCTGCGCTGCCAGCATCAAACACCCACGCAACGATTCGCGTGCCACGTCCTTGGCTATCAATGATCATTTGGATGATGCGTTCTTCGGTAGCCACGAGTCCACCAGGGCTCTTGATCTCAAGAATGATTGCAGCTGGGCCTAATTTTTCAGCCTTCGCGAGAGCCTTTTCAAAATCTGTTGCGCTGAACCATTCATCACCATCAAGTGTTGGGCCAACAATCCCTTTCAGTGGAATGACTACGACAACATTGGACAAACTCCCCTTTTTGATTGTCGGTGGCTTCGCCTCAGAATTTGTAGGCGTTGCTGGCGCATCACCCTTTGGAACAGTCTGTCCGAATGCCGCAAGCGAACATATCGCACACACCGCACCGGCGAAAATGAAATTGCCAATATTCATTGCACGCGAAATCGCCCAGACTGCGAAAGAAACTTTTGCGGATTATCAAAGGAGACCTTACGAATAATCGCGTCCAAGTGACCACGTCTGCGCATTTCGTCTCGGCACTTCGGCACGGCGAGCGGATCGCTGATTCCCCAATCTGCAGCCGAGTTGATCCACATTCGATCTGTTCCGTGCATTTCGAAGATATCGGTTGCTCGTTGTGGAGTGCACTTCGTGTCTGGATAGAGCGTCATCCCCGCCCAGAATCCACGATCAAGAACCAGTCGAACGGTGTGCTCTTCAACATGATCGATGAGTACACGCCCAGGATCGACTCCATGATCCTTGATTGCATCCATAATCATTCGCGTGCCTTTCATCTTGTCTTCCAAGTGCGGAGTGTGCACCAAGATCAGCAGGTCGCGACTTTTCGCAAGAGCAATGTGTTCCTCCAGCACGATCAATTCATTGCGCGAATTTTTGTTCAGCCCGATTTCACCAATCCCAAGCACATTTGGTCGATCAAGAAAATTCGGGATCTCTGCAAGCACTTCGCGAGCGAGACCAATGTCTTCACTCTCCTTTGGATTAATGCAAAGCCATGTGTGGTGTTGAATTCCAAATTGCGCTGCTCGTTTTGGCTCGGCCTCGGTCAACTGCCGAAAATAATCCATAAATCCCTGGGCGCATGATCGGTCGTATCCCGCCCAGAATGCCGGCTCGGTGATCGCAACACAACCCGCCAGCGCCATGCGCTGATAGTCATCAGTTGTTCGCGAAACCATATGAATATGAGGGTCGATATACATGTTGCTCTCGATATCAGGGAAGTGGCACAGCGCCAATTGCACCCTTCATTCCAGCTTTCGCAATTGGTTCTACAGAATGATCGCTCCACAATTCCAGCGAGCGTCGCGCGCGATCTGACTGTCCGTCGCGCAGAAGATCAAGCGCAGCACACAATGCTCGAACTCGGACATCAGTTGTTGTTGCGGATCCTGCAACTCCTTCCGCGGCGGCAGCTCGATCAAAGCGATCAAGAAATGCTGCGATATCAAGCACCTTTGCGCGATGTTCTAGAAAATATTGGTCCACGATCTTGCTTGTCGTGAGAGAAGTTGCCATACATCAGATTCTAGGGTGCAAGAGCCTTCGCCGATGCAGCAACAACGCCCGAATCCATTTGATGAACTTCGGTGGATTCCCCAATTGCCCGCAAAAGAGTGATGTTCATTCTGCCACCAAGGTGCTCTCGAAACTCTTCGAGTCCTCGCAGAAGTTGATCCGTCTGTGAAAGAATCGGATGCCACGTTGGAAGCTTGAGCGCTTGCAGACAAGAAAGAATGCGAGTGAAATCCTTTTGAGCGAGCATTTTCATTTGGAGCGCATATTGGCAGTCAAGAGCAATGCCAATCGCAACGGCATCGCCATGAGCGATTTCGGATGTGCTCATCGATTCCAATTTGTGCGCTGCCCAATGCCCAAAGTCCAGCGGCCGAGCTTCGTTCAGTTCGAAGGCGTCTCCGCCTTGCGTGATGTGATCCAAGTGCAATTCAGCACTGCGTTTAATAATCGGCATTGCTGCAGCAAGATCACGCGCAACAATTCGTGGAGCGGATTGTTCGATAAGTTCGAACAGCGATGGATCTTTCAGACATCCGATCTTGACTGCTTCGCTGAAGCCGGACAAAAAATGTTGGTCGGTCAGCGTTGTCAGAAATTGTTCGTCAGCAATGACTGCCCACGGAACCGAAAAAGCCCCGCAGAAATTTTTCTTCCCAAACTTATTGATGCCGTTCTTGACACCCATCGCCGCATCATCCATGGCCAGAGTTGTTGTTGGCATTCGAATGAGCCTGACTCCGCGGTGCGCAAGCGTTGCGCCGAGTCCAACCGCATCAAGCATCGCACCTCCGCCAATCGCCAATACAAAGCTCTTGCGGTCGATCCCATATCGATCGATTGCAACTAGAACTTGCTCATAAACATCATTTGAATTTTTTGCTTCTTCGCCACCACTGACCACTTCGATCATCTTGAGTTCAGGAACTGGCTCGCCGATTTTTGCACGCGCGCCAAGATAATTCGCCACTCTCTCTCCAATGTCTGGTTGAGCTTGGTGAACACCAGCATCGATAAACGCGATCATTCTCCGCGGGATTCCATCAGAACAAACACTCGCAAGGGTCGCGTTGTCAGGGGAAAATGCATCTTCAGTGAATCGCACTCGGTGTCGAAAATCAACGTGCAGTGAACGGTCGAGTGTCATGGTAGAACTTGAAGCATAGGTTCGATTGCTAAAAGAAAACCATGACGGAGGGCGTTCCGTCATGGCTTACTACCCGCGAAAACGCTTCGCAGGAGTCCCGCTTTCAAGCGGGTGCTAGATGATTCATTTGGAGTTTCGCCTGAGCATGGTGAAGCGCGATGCTCCCTCGCGTTCAAACAAGAGTCGAATGATTTGGCCGGGCTTTGATCTCGCAAATGCGCTGCGGCAAGTTTCAACATCGATAATCGCTACTCCATTTACTTCACGGATTACATCGCCTGGAGCCAAACCTGCAGTTTCTGCTGATCCACCTTCGATCGTCGATGAGACATAGACACCCTTGCCCGTTGCGCCGAGGGCAGTCGCAGATTCTGAGTCGAGCGCTCGAATTTCGAGCCCGAGCGATTCTTCGATGTTCGGTGAAGCGGGTTCGGGTGCTGATGTGGAATTGGATGACGTTGGTCTTTCTCCAAGTGTCGCGTCGGTCGTCATGGACTTGCCGCTTCGGATGAAACCAAGCGTGATCGGAGTGTTCGGCTCACTGTTCGCAATTAACCGCATCAACTGAGTCGGGGTCTGGGTGGACTTGCCATCGAGCGTCACAATGATGTCACCAACCTTCAATCCTGCTTCTGCCGCTGGAGTTCCGGTGAGAATTCCAGAGACCAGAACCCCATCAGTCGAATCTTGCCCAAAACTTTTCGCAAGTTCATGGTCGAGCCCTTGCATCGAAACTCCCAGCCAGCCTCTGCGCACAGAATTGCCTTGCGAAATTGAATTGGCAATGCGCTTCACGATGTGACTTGGAATTGCGAAGCCGATCCCTGCGCTGCCACCAGATTGTGAGGCAATGCCACTATTGATTCCAATGACATGACCATCAAGATCTATGAGTGGTCCACCAGAATTTCCAGGATTGATCGCAGCATCTGTCTGAATGTATTCCTCGAAAGTCGATAGCCCAACTCCGTCGCGTCCCTTCGCGCTGACGATTCCTGCGGTCACAGAGTGCTCAAGTCCAAATGGACACCCGATTGCAAGAACCCAGTCACCAGTTTCGATTGCGTTGGAATCTCCAAATATTGCGGCATGAAGATCCGTTGCTTGAATTTGAACGATTGCAAGATCTGTTTCTGGATCGCTGCCCACTTGTTTCGCAGGCATCTCACGCCCATCCGACAGTCGAACAATAATTTCATCTCCTCCTGCAATGACATGATTATTTGTGATGATCAATCCGTCACTTGAATAGATGAGGCCTGTTCCTTCGCCACGCTGTTCGCTTCCTGGTCGCATGCGCTGAGGCATGTGCGGATTACCTTGGGATTTCTTTAGGTTATTGTGTCCGAAGTCGCTCGAAAAAGGAGCGCGGTCAATTGTCGTGATTGCAACGACGCTTGGACCAACACGTTTCGCGACTTCGCGGAATGCGCGTGACAAACTTCGTGCATATTGGAGTTCATCGGTCGGGTTCGAATTGGCATTGCCTGAGGCGCTTTCCTTCGCCCTCTGATCATTTGTATTCGCAGGAGCTTCGTGTCCAGCAATGCTCATGATGACCGCAAATGCAGCCAACATATTTCGCGCTCGCAGTATTTCCAGTGCTTTTTGTCCGATTTTCTCGGCTGCGCGAGAATTCTCAATCTTGTATTGCCTTGTTTTGTCGCCCATATTTCCCATCCTTTCGTGATGAATTGTTTGGTTCATTACGCATGAGTGTGGGAACAGTTCAGAAGTTTTTAATGCCACCGTCTCATTGGATCTTTAGACCCAAGGTGAAAGAATCACTTCTAGAAGGTAATTTGATAAGTCAGCCCAATCGAAAAGTCAACTCCGGCGGTGTATGAGGACTGAAGGCCGGTTATTCCTTCTGTTGTTTGGTACTGGGTTTGTATTTCTGGATTTAAAATGTTTTTTGCGGCAACAGAAAATCGCAGCCCTTCAATAATTTCCTGAGAACATGTGAAGTTGAGAGTGCCATAGGACAGCTGATAAATCGCTGGCGTCAGCAGAGTCGTATAAGGATTCGCAGCTGAGATCAGGGATTGTCCCTGCAAATTGTAAAAAATCCCTAGCTGCGTTCCCCATGGTTCGTATTGATAAGTCGCATTGATGTTCCAGATAAAGTCTGGCGTTGCAGTCATCGGCTGTGTAGTTTCGTTGACGCCATAGATAGCCAATGCTTCCGCGTCAGCGTCAGAGAGAGTGACTTGCGAACTCATCACCGTGAGGTTTGTTCCAAGACCAAGACCCGCGAACTCTTCACCGAATAGTGGATCGAGTGTGATACGCGCTTCAAATTCAGCTCCGAACAATTGACCCTCTGGGAAATTGAGTGGGCTTGTGTATGAAAATCCTTCCGTGAATCGCTGCACATACTGAATTGGATCCTGAATATCTTTATAAAAAAGTGAGCCTGAGATGAGCCATTTCTCGTGCGGGGTCCAGTCCAATCGAATGTCATAATTATCCAGCGAACTCATCTGTAAATCAGGGTTGCCAATGAAGATTGGTGCACCGATGTATTCGTATTGAATCACTGGAACTAACTCGAAAAAATTAGGACGCGCCAAAGTCTGGGCGAACGCTGTTCGAAGAACGAGATCATCTTGGATATCCCAGTTCCATCCAATCATTGGCAAGATGCGATCGTCTGTAAAATTCGCATCCCATTCATTTGGGCCATCGAAGTTTTGTACTGTTTGTGTTTGTACATTGATCCAGTTGGCGTTTTTGTCAGGAATCACAGTTGTTGACATTTGTGTCGTTTCGTAACGAACGCCCGTCACAATGCTCATCGTTTCGTTGATCGGCATATCAACCATTCCGTAGTACGCCATAATATCTTGGGCACCGTCATAAGAAATATCAGTTGTCGATTGATAGATGGGGTGATCTTGGCTTGGGAAGACTGCGCTCCACGGTTGATTGAACCCGCTCGAATATGACGAATTCGGATCGCCATTGTTGCTGAATGTGTCTTGTACGTAGGAACGACTGACAGAGTCCGCGAACGCACCAGCTTTGACATACCCCTCACGATCATTCCATTGTGTAAATGGCAACTTCACATTCGTTGCACCTTGCGTGCTGTTCTCTTCGTTGTAATAATTAATGTGCTGAACCCAACCGACAAATGCGCTTTGCGCTGGAGGATATTGAATCCATTGCTCGGGCAAAACAAGTCCAGGAACGACTTCGAATGGTGGCACCCAATAGGCGGCAAATTGCGTTTGGTCTGGTTGATTTTCTGTTGCCTGACTGAGAGAGAATCTCCAATCGAAAACAGGCGTCCCAAAAACATCGCCCGATCCCTCTTCGCCATCCCCAAATCCAAGAAACGCAAGCGAGTGTTCACCGCTCAAAATAATCGATTGAGTTCCTAATTGGCTGTAATCCAGAGTTTCAAGACGGTTGTATGGCGCAGCTTCCGGTTGATCATGCCCGATTCCTGTCAGGTCATTTGGGTTGTATCCAGGGAAGTAATAATCTTTCCCCCGTGTATCGACCAGTAAGACGGCTTGATTCTCAGAGAGTTGTGTGTACAAAAACTTTGCTGCGAGTTTATTGTTCTCGGTTTCAAGTCCTAAGATTCCCATTCCTCCCCATTGGACAGATTGTGTTCCTTGTGTCACGTCGAAGAGTTGAGTTTTGAAATTTTCCCCAGTACCAAATTGCTCTGGAACGAGTGGAGTTCCCACTCCATTTTGTTCGAGTGAGTTCAAGACCCCGTTGTCAAAGTAGGAAGCATCTTGGTCATAGAAAAAATTTCCGAAAGCGCCAAACTTTGTACCCTCGTCAAACTCCCAAGTGTTTCCACCAGCGACCGACCATTTATAGATGAGAGGCGCATCCCCAGTCGTCGTTCCAGTTGGGTTGTTTGGCCACGATTGTCCTTCCAATTCAGGATGCGATGAAAGGACATCATTTTCGCCGAATAACCCAAGCGATCCACCGGGGTAAGTGAGAAAGCTTCCATTCTTTACCTGAGAATTAAAGCCGACCTGTGATTTGAATTGCAAGAAGCCTTCGTCGGGAATATCTCTCAAAACAATATTGACTGCTCCACCTGAAGCGTCTCCCTGCTGATCTGGAGTAAAAGTCTTGCTGACTTGAATGCTTTCAATGACCGCACTTGGGAATTGATCAAGCTTCACAGCTCGTTTGTTTGGATCGGCACTGGGAAGTCGAACGCCGTCAAGAAGCGTGCTGACATATCGGTCCGGAAGCCCTCGGATAACTGCGTACTTCCCGTCTTGGAGACTTGCTCCGGGAACCAACAGCAGAACTGCTGCGGCATCAGCTGCGCCAGAGCGACTAATCATCTCAACTCCGACGGAGTCAAGCAATTGCGGACTCTCGAGTCGAAGTTGAAGTTCAAGAGTTGGAATGAATGTGATTGCTTCCAGATCGACGGGCTCAACCATCTGCTCTTCTTCTTTTACATCACCTCCAAGTTCAACATCTTGAACTACGAATTCATCCATATCTTCAAATTCACCAGCCATATACACGTCGGTATCGATGAGTTCTCCTGATTTCACCTGAACATTCGCCTTGACCTCTCGAACATAGCCCTCTTTCGTAATGACCAACGTGTATGGCCCGACAGGAAGGTTCGGTAAAACATACGACCCGTTTTCGTTCGTCGTTGCCCGTGACTTCAAACCTAAAACCATGACGGCAACGCCACGAATTGGAGTCTCAAATTCTTTGTCGTATACGACTCCGCGAATAGAACCAGTTGCTGGAGATTGCGCCTGAGCAAAGCACGTCAGAAGGCAAACAACCAGAAAAAAAACGAAATTCTTTTGATTCGCATTCACCATGGATACGTCAACGAACTTCGAATGGTGTCAATTCGATTTTTGAGATCTGGAGTTAGTGAAATTCCATACTCTGCCATCGAGATACATGTCGCAACAAGATCTTCAGCACGGGGGCGAGCGTTGGGATTGATTGTTCCTTCTTCGAGTGCCAAGTTGTAGCACGCAATCGCATCGTCACGGTCGCCGAGTTCGTAAAACCCTTCGCCCAAAGCCCGAAGTGATGTTGCACGACGAAGATTCACAATTCCTTCGCGTCGAGTGGAATATTCGGAATACAAGCGCTGCAAAAGCAGTCGAGCACTTGATTCGTCTCCCATCCGTATACGCGCCCGAGCAATCATGGCTCCAAGTGGTGCAACATCTTCTGGCAAAAAAGTCGTTGCTGAAAATATTTCTGTTGCTTTATCTAACTTCAATATCGCAAGGTCGCGCTTGAGGTTTTTATGCAGATGGTCCGCAAGATCGATTCCATATTTCACCTGAAGATCAAGCGGAAGTTCAAGAAGCGCATCATCGATTGCTTTCAAAGCACGAGTTGTTCGAATCTCATCTTGCGAAACGCGATCAAGCCACACCAGATAACCATCGATACCACCACGAGCAAGATCGAAATTCTTTGTGGCGATAGCCTTGTCAAACATATCTGCCTGATTGTCAAGTTGCGATTCGAGCACGATGGCAGTTCGTGCGGCCTCGAGCTTGCCCAGTTCCGCTTGTGTTGCTCCTTCCAACAGCGTAGAGGCCTTCGCTGAGTCGCCAAGCTGTAAATAAATTTTGGCAGCCTCAATAACGATTCGCTCACGTCGCCAGTCTGTTTCATTTGTAGCGATTTCCATTGCTCTTGCTGCAAAGTCACGAGCAAGTTGCGTCTCATTTGCAGTGGCGTATTGCTGCCCAATCAGTGCAAACAATTCTCCTTGGCGCCACCCTTCAATTTTTGATGCGTATTGAATTGCTTGAATGAGAGAGCCATTCTTGATGCAGGCTTGTGCCACAAGCGCTTGCATTCTGGCACGATCACTGGGGAAGGGTTCAATCGGGATGCTGGTTGATATCTGAAAAGCCAAATCGAGCAAATCATCTCGGGACAAATTCGCCAGAGGAGGCGACGCAGGGGTTTGTGTCGCTGGCATCTCTGGATGCTGTTTAAGAACGCTCGTGTTTTTCGCACTTGTACTTTCGTCGACGCAACTTGATTGCCCAAGGAAGATGATGAGCTGCGTGATCAGTGCGACAGTTGTTTGTTTCGAGGTAAATCTCATTATGAATCCCTTAAAAAAAGGAGCGTCTGATGCCGAGAATGTCTCAAACACCAGACGCTCCGATTCAATCCAAACTTGTGACAGTAATCGAGTTGCACTCGACTGATCACTTAGATGCAGTTGCCCCAACCACTCAGCATCGTGGTCAGGTCTGCGGCATTCGTGGTGCCGTCACGGTTGATATCTGATGGGCCATTTGATCCCCAGCCACTCAAGACTCCAGAAAGATCAACCGCATCGACAACACCGTCCGCGTTGATATCGGCTTGGCAAGCTGAAGCGCAGCCACCTGGAGGTGCAACGCTCATTCCGAATGCATCCGCTGCGGTCCATCCACAGAGCCAATTTTCGTTTGGTCCGAAAGCTCCTCGGTATTGCGCATTGGTGAAAAAAGTATCAGAAGTTGCGGATGAGACGCTTGTTACAGCTGCATTTGCTGCGCGAGGATCCAAAGAAATCACTGGTTGCACAACGATTGTTCCAGAGATCACATTTGGTCCACGGGTGATACCTGCGATTGGAGATGAACCTGCAGTTGCCAATACATTGTTATTGGCAGCCGCAAACACACCGCGAGCATTTGCTTCGGTGTATGCAGCAGCATTCGTATTGTTATAAAAAACACTGTCGGTGTACTGAATCAGTTTTCCTGATTGCTGAGCTTGGTATGCAGCAGCAGGATTCGTGTAAGGATTTACAGTGGAATACACGTTGTAATTCGTCGTCCACGTGTTAGCAAAAGTAAGCGTTCCGTTATAACCATAACCAGTTTGACCGTCCGTTGCTTCTCCGTCAGTGTTGTCATTCCTGACCACTGCACTTCCAATATCCATGAAGATGCAATTGTTGAACTGCGCTCGAGCGTTGTCGCGCCATTTGGTTCCATTTCTTCCACTCAGCGGTTGACCAATGAGTGTCAAGTTATAGAAGCAAGCCGTTGTGACTGGTTGAGCATCACTTTTCGCGGCGCCGTCCATTTCAACAAGCGAATCACAAAAGCCGGATCCAGAGGCAGCGCCTGGAATCGAATATCCAGCCACGATCAATCCGAACTGAATTTTACCGCGCCATCCATGATCGACGTCGAGTGAATCGTCTCCGATGTTCCAAATAGTGACATATTTCAAGTCAACACATCCACCCCAGATCTCGATCCCGTCATCGACATTGTTCATGATTTCGATGTGGTCGATTTTTGTTTCTCTTCCGATTCCTCCGAGGGAAAGGCCGTTGAGTTCATTTCCAAGTCCCACAACCTTGCCACCATAGCGAAGAGATACGTATTCAAATCGTCCGCTGTTGTCGAGATCGTTTCCACCACCATAGAACGTTCGAGTGTCAGTGGATCCGCTTGCGGTCAGCCCTTCCATATTTGCATAGTTGCCCGCATTTGGAGAAGCCGTATTCGTGGGCACCGCACCCTGGCCATACTTGCCGATCATTGCGTTGCCCATGACTGTGACATTTCCCCATTCATTTGCCACTGCGCGCCAAGTTCCAGTCTTTGGATTTCCTGCAGTCCATGTCGCAACATCTTGCTTCGATGTGAAGATAACTGGCTCTAGTTTTGTTCCAACGCAATCGATTCTTCCGTCTCGGGTCACGGCGAGTGATCCACCAACATCGCTGGCGACGACGGTTCCTGCTTGAATCGTCAACGTGGCGCCTGGGAGGATGTAGCGCTGACCTTGCAGGTTGTATGTGTTATTTTTGGTCCAAGTGGTTGATGTTGCGATATCAGCGGTAACTAAAATTTCCGCAGAATTCGCAGAGAGCGAAATCATAGATGCGCCGATGGTGACGGCGGCTGTTTTGCAAAGCGTGCGAGTCTTCATTGTGAGCAAACCTTTCTGGATTGATTTTCGAAGCCATGAACCAGCAGAATCGAACGACGATCTGCTAAGAACAAATTGCGACAACTTGTTCCTTCAATGCCCAAAACATTCTTGAGTACTGACTTCAAAACACTACTTCTCACTTGCTTTAATACAAGTGTTTTTATGGTTAAGAGTGTGTGAACGTGGTTCTGCCGCATGGACACAATTGTCATTCAACAAACATTGCCATGTGTTTAGTTTGTGCAAAGAAAGCGTTTAGAATTGATCAGCGCTTGCTTTTAGACGCACGTTCGACTTGTTCGATGTATCTGGCAATGTCTTCGCGCGGCTTCAACGATTGAGCTTCTCGAAGCAGGGGGAGCGCTTCGCTGAATCGGCTCTGACCAACATACACTTGTGCGATTTTCACTTTCGCATTTGCAGCAAAGGCATCAATTCGCGCCGCCCGTTCGTAGTACAAGATCGATTGATCGGGCTTGCCTGCTCGGTTGTAGTGCTGCCCGAGCAACATAAGAGCTTCCCCATCGAGGGGATCGAGCTGAATAACCTCTTCGAGTGCGGCAGCCGTTTCATCATCACCTGCGCCGCTGCTCATCGCCAATCTGGCTTGCAATTTGAGCAATTTGCGTTTGTCAACATCATTGAGCGATTCGTTCCAATTAGATTTGACATGAGCGAGAAGAGTTTTCGCTTGTAACAAGCCACCGCGCGCCGCAAGCATTTCTGTTGATCGCATTGGTCGCGACACGCTTTGTGCTGGGTTTTTGGTGATTGCGCGATCGAAAGCGCTGAGAGCGAGATCATTCAGTCCTTCAGAAATATAAATGTCTCCAAGCGTGTAAAGACTGTCGACGGTTGACTTGCCGATGGAGTCAAGCGCTTCGAGATTGACTGCAGCTTTGATTGGTTGTTTGAGTCCCAAGTATGTATGAGCTTGCAACAACCAGAAGTCTGCTTTGTCTGGAAAGGTCGTGATCAGCACATCCAACAAACTCGCGGCGTCTTCATACTTCGCTTGCTTGAAGACCGAACGAGTGAGGCCAAGTCGCCATTCGACATTCTCTGGTTGCAGAAGCAGCGCGTTGCGATATGCCGCTTCCGCAGGTTGATAGTCCTGTCGAGCAGAGTGACAATATCCCAGCAATCCGTATGTATACGCATCTGCCCCGCCAAGCTCGATCATCTTGTTGAACGCTGAAATCGCACTTTCGAATTGACTCTTGCGAGTGCAGATCAAGCCGATGCTTCGATATGCACGGCGAAAATTTGGAAACTTTGCGACTGCGTTGCGATAATTGACCAACGCATCATCCATCTTGTCTTGTTGAAAAAGCGCGCCGCCGAGAGTGAGATCGAGCGTCGCAGATGAATCCAGCTTGACGGAATCTTTCAGTAACGCTTCGGCAGCCGGCAGTTCATCGGCCATCAGTTGCCGCACAAGTTCGAGCAACGCCATATCGTCTTGCGAAACACGAGGCTCGATGTCTGGATTTATTCCATATCCGCCAATAAATGATTTCTGAAAACCAGGATCATTCCAGATGATGGACAAGTCAGGTTGAGCAATCTGCATTGAAGGACCAGGTGCAGAATCTCCCTTCGCGTGCGTGAAATGGGCAGGCGTGTTGATACAGAAGAGAGCCACGATAATGGTTGATGTAATTCGCATAGCTTTATTTCGCTTGAAAACGAATGGGGACTCTCATGCGGCAGCTGACGCGCTGTCCGCCTTTTATTGCAGGTTCAAACTTCCATTGACGGACAGCTTCTAGAGCTGGCGCATCAAATTCTGGGTGTGATGACTTTTCAACTCGAGGATTGATGACTCGGCCAGTTTCATCGACGATGAAGATCAAAGTGACGACGCCGTCGATATTCTTCGCACGCATATCTGCTGGAAATGCACCAGCAACTTGATGGATCGCGCGTGGCCTTTGATCAATTTCAGAGAGACTGAATGCGCCTTGAAATTCTTGATCATCTGCGCCGGCCTTGCCAGTTCCGCCGATTCGCCCACCTGATGCAAGGGAAAGTCCTCCACCGAAATCTCCGGCGCCACCTCCGCCAGTTCCATTGAGTACTTGTTCGATTGCGCTCAGGCTCGCCGCATCGAGAGCAGGAGCATCATCACTTGCGACTGGAGAATCAACACTTTGAAGAGCTTGGTTTGGATCAGGCGGTGCTTCTGATTCCGCTTTCAGCTCTTCGACTTTTTCTTTGACTTCTTCTTCGACTTTTTCCTTCTCAACATCTTCGGACAAGAGTTCAATATTCTGATGACTCGCGTGGCTGTTCTCGTCGTCAAGAAAGAGAATCCCGCCGAAACAAATCACGGCAAGATGCACGAGCAATGCGCCGACGATGCACAGGATCACGCGCACCTTCATCATTTTTTGTCCGTATTGATGCCGACCTTGGCGATCCCTAACTTTCGAACCTCGTCCAAGATGCCGACGACATACTTGAAGTCCGCGGCGCCATCACTATTGATGATGACCTTGGGATCTTTCGATGTCAGTTTGAATGTCTGCAGTTTCATTGGCAACTGTGCCAGCGTGATCTTGTCTTTATTAAAGAAAATCTCACCCTTTTCATTGACGCTCAATGTCACGGCTTTTTCCATTTCCGACTGATCGCCGAGTGACTGAGCTGATGCTGCTCCAGGCAGCGCAACTTGCACGCCTTGATTCTTCGACATGCTGAGAGAGACCATGATGAATGTCGCCAAAAGAAAAAAGATAATGTCGATCAACGGAATGATCTCTATGCGAGCCTTTTTCTTTTTGCCGCGGGATAGGCCGCCTCCACCACCTGCCATGGTCAGGCGCCTCCAGCTATTGCAGCCGCTGCGGATGACTCGAGAATGGAATCAACGTCGAGATTGGAAGTTTCACCTGTTGGCTTTTCGACGAGCAACTTGAGTTGTTCGCCAGCGGCAAGCATTTCATTTTCAATTCCCTCAATTCGATTGTTGAGATAGTTAAACGGCAAGAGCGAGCAGATCGCGATCACAAGCCCAAACGCTGTCGCGATGAGAGCTTCTGAGATACCGCCGGTGATTGCTCCAGGCGAACTCAAATCTCCGCCTATGACAGAGAAAGAAGCCATCATGCCTGTCACGGTTCCAAGAAGACCCAGAAGTGGAGCAAGAGTTATGACGGTGTCCAAAATTGCGATGCCACGTCGATACCGCTTGAAAGCCCGCGTTTCTGCATATGCAAGTGCATGGCCGAGTGATTGATCTCGATGCTCGAGCGCATAGCCAAGCGTTGTCACCACTGCGTCCTTGGACTTGTTGGCGAGTTCGATCGCTGCGGAAAGATTTCCTTTTCCAACTTCGACAAAAAATTTCCCGAGGGTCTTAGGACTTCGTTTGCGTTGCTCGCTCAAAAGGAAGAGCAACCGTTCTAAGACGACTGCCACCGCGACAACAGATGCGAGCAGCAATGGCCACATGATTGGGCCGCCCTTCACGAAAACATGAACAATGTTTGTTTTTTGGACGAGAGCTTTGAGAGCGCCACCGCGAGATGGATCGAGTGGAAGAGTTCCTTCGCCCGATGCGACCAAAGACCCGATCGCGCCAGAGAGTTCTCCTTCGAGAGGCCGCACAAGTGGGTTGGGCGAACCGACTTGAGGAACAGCGACTCCAGCCATTCCAGAATCAGCACGAAAGAAAGTGAGCGGTCCGATCATTGCGAATTGCCCATTCATTACGGTGCCAAGGGTGTCAACACCAACTCCAGCGAATAGATTTCCACCAATCACATCGAAGAGTCGCTTGATTGTCAGGCTGGTAAACAAAGTTTGTCGAGCAAATCGTTCCGTTGGAGTAAGTGTTTTATTTTCGACAGCCTGTTTCGCAGTCTCGACAGGCTCTCCATAGATCTGCATTTCTCCAACACCGACTTTCGTTTCGAATGTTCGGGCATATTCGTCGAGCAAACTGCCGATATAGCTCAATTCGTCTTGACGGACTTTCATTTCCGCTTTCATCGTTCCAATTTCAAGAGCGCCAGCATCCACAAGTCGTTGGACCTTCTCATTGTCACGACGAAGTTGGATGACGCTTTCTTCTAAAGTGGTCAACTCTTGTGCAAGTGGCAGCTTCTCGCCAGCAATTTGTGCACGCATCGCATTCAATTCAGTAATGCTCTTGCTCAATTCATTCCCTGCACTGCGTGCAGCCTGACTGATTGTGGGATTTACATCCGGAGAATCTTGAGGAGTTTGGCCGTGAGCCACAACAACTCCACAAGAAAGAGAAACGGCGGATACAAGCAAAAATGTTCGTAATAGGTTCATCATTGGATCTTCATTGGGAGTGGAACAAATGTGGGAGTCTCTTTTCCTTGGATAATTTCGAGAGCCTTCAAAATCGAATTTGATGTTGCTGGGGCTGGCTCCCATTTCCAACCATCTTCTGTTGGTCGACCGATGCCACCCTCGCCTCGTGGACTGATGTAGTACGCCTGCGCGAGTCCGATATAGAGCACTTGAACTTCGCTTGATGAGCCATCTGCGAGCGTTTTAATTTCATACGTCACCGCGAGTTCGCTATTGACCTTGTTCAACTCAGTGAGAATTCCAAGAACATTCTGAAAGCGTTCTGCTGTTGAAACGCGTGTGTTTGTTGGATCCGCGGGGATGCGCTGCAGAAGAGGAAGGAGTCTTGCCGCAACAGGCTCTGGCATTAATTTAGAGAGTTTTTTTACTTGTTCTTCCATCACCGTCACGGCGTTCGCCAATTGTGCGGTTGATGATTTCAGCAGATCATTTTCGGCAATGAGTTGGTCTCGTTTTGTGTTTGACTCAACAACCGCAGCCTGTGACTGAGTAATTTTCTCGTTGAGAACTCCTACCTCTTTCCCGACCAGTTCGATTCGACTTTGGAGAATCTCCTTTCCCTGCTGCCAATCGTTGCGCTCCTTCGAAATGATTTGTTGCGTTTCAATCCACTTGGAAAGTGTCAGTCGAGTTTCTTCAAGGGATGGTTTTGCTGCTTGGGGCGGAGTGGCATCAGGAGTCTTTGTAGCAGTTGTCGTTGTCGGCTTCGCGGCTGAAGGCTTCTTCGGAGTCGTAGTAGACGTTGGTGATTTCGCTGTCGCAGCAGGTTTTTTTGTAACAGGCTTTATCGCTGGAGCTTGGGAAGATTGCACAGGCATTGCACGCGCTGGCAGCACGTTGAGTACAAAAGTTGCTGCGAGCAGCATCGGGCCGCTTGCAATCGCAAGCTTTAGGATTTTGTCGAAACAACGGCTTTGGTTCTGGAGATCTTTAATCATGTGTAAGGCTCTTTGCGTGATGCTTCAAATTCACTCGACTGGAGGCTTTCCCTAGCCAAGAATTCAAGACTGGACAATACGGAACAAGACGGGACGACGCGGGGCTAGAGAAGACAAAGGAAAACTAATGGACGTACAAATGCGTTCTGTGAAGATTGCGTTCAGATTTGACGAAGGCAGACTGCCAATCCGCTTCGCTCGCAACTATTGAGAGGTTAAATAGGTTTTGCCGCCAACCGATGCAGGCAAATACTTGCCGCCACTGCAGCATTGAGCGAATCGACCGATGTCGCGATCTGAATTCGCACGCGGTCCGTGGATGCCTTCAGAACCAGAGGAGAGATTCCTTCGAATTCACTGCCGACGATCAGCATTGTTGGCGGAGTCTCGGCATGTGTTTGCGAATCGAAGTCGGCGATGTCCTTTGCAGAACGTGAACAATCAGCAGCAAGAACACGCAACAGAGGTCGGCGAGCACGCATTTCGCTGATTGTCGAAGCGAGATCGTCGCACCATGCATACGGAATCGTCAGCGCATATCCCATCGACACACGCAGGGCTTTTCGATAGAGCGGGTCATGCGAATCTTTGGAGAGCAAGACTCCGCTAACTCCAAACGCAGCAGCACCACGAAAAATTGCACCCACATTGTCCATGTTGATAACGCCATCGAGAGCGACCAGCAGATTGGCAGCTTGAAACGCAGAATCGAATGGCGTTCGGCAATCAAGTGAAGCACGAAGCCCGATGGCGAGCGCGCCGCGGTGGACATCAAATCCCGCAGTTTGCTCGATGATCGCATCGGAGGCAATGAGTAGCGGAACATTGGGCGATGCAGATTGCGCAATCACTTGCGCAGCACGTTCTGCCATGCGCTGCGAGGCAAGAATGCTTCGAGTCACTCTTGGGATCGCAAGCATCTGCGTGAGAATTGGCAGTGTCTCGCCAACGAACAATCCTTCGTTTCTTCGCGCACCAGATAAATCCCGATCGCGAAGAAAACGATAGTCGTCGAGTCTTGGATCGTTCAAATCTAGAATTGGCGAATTGCCAGAGCTAACCCCAGAGCCAATCTGGTTCGTCGACTTTGTCACCTTTACACGGTGAATTCGTTGGGGTTTTCCAGCAATCGAATGACTTCACTGAGGAATCGAACCGCCTGCGCGCCGTCGACAACTCTGTGATCGCATGAGATCGAAAGGGGAAGAACAAGTCCAGCGTAGAACTTTCCATCTTTGACGAGCACGCGTTCTCGTGCGCGTCCTGCGGCGAGGATCGCGACTTCTGGATAGTTGATAATCGGAGTCGCAAACATTCCACCGTACGAGCCCACATTCGAGATGGTAAATGTTCCACCCATCGATTCTTCGCGGGTGATCGAACGATCCTTGCACTTTGCTGCGAGGGTTTTCACTGCTGTGGCAAGCTCTAAAGCCGACTTGCGATCCGCATCGCGAATAACCGGAACCATCAATCCAGATTCTGTATCGACCGCGACACCAATATTGATTACGCCCTTAATCAATATTTCGTTATTCGCATCATCAACATTTGCGTTGAGCGCAGGGAATGCACGAAGCGCTTTACAAACAGCAAGCATCACAAATGGAAGCATCGAAAGTTTTTGGCCAATGACGCGGGAATATTCTTTGCGCTTGATGTCGAGTTGTGTGACATCAGCCTCATCGACTGCTGTGAAATGCACTGCAGTTTGCACGGACTTTGCCAGTGCTTCTGCGATCTTTCGACGAACTCCACGGAATGGAATGCGCTGAGAAACACCATCTTTATCGACGGGCGGCAAGTTGATGGGAGCAGCGACGGCGCGCGCTGCAAATCCATTTCCTGCTGCGGCAGTTCTGGCTTTGTTCGCCGAAGGAGCTGCGCCCGCAAAGGATCCAACATCAGTTGCGGTGACTCGTCCACCGCGGCCAGTTCCATCGACTCGATTGATATCAATCGAAAGTTCTTTCGCAATTCGTCGCACTGCAGGAGTTGCGAGCGACTTGCCTTGCGGAGTTTTCGTTGATGTTGTTGTCGCGAGATGCTCATCATCTTTGCGCGCGAATCGGCTGGCAACATTCAATGTCCCTTGCATACTGCCGACAACAGTTCCTTGATCTTTGCTCAGGTCGTCGCCCGATCCCTTTACGCCTGCGGCAACTTGCGATGAGACACATGCAGGCGCTGATTCTTTCGCTGCAGTCTTCGCTGGCGCAGTCGCAGGTTTCGTCGCGCTTGCAACGCCGACGCCATATCGCACAAGCACTGCTGCAACTTTAATAATGTCGCCTTCCTTGCCGCAGAGTTCGCTGATTGTTCCAGCCCACGGACTCGGGACTTCGACAAGTGCTTTGTCGGTTTGCATCTCAGCCATCGGCTGCGATTCCTTGACCAGTTCGCCTGGCTTGACCAACCATCGAATGAGTTCTGCTTCAACCAAACCTTCACCCAAATCTGGAAGAAGGAAGTGGCTCTTGTCCGCGGGTTGTTTGAGTCCAGCCATATGTGTGTTGAGGATACGGGGTGAAGTCGATCGAGATGTCAGTCGTGAAAGAAACGGGTTGGGTCAAAATGAGAAGACATCCTCGATCGCTCCGCTGATGCGGTTTGCGTCGGGCATGTAACTCAATTCAAGCTTGTAATAAGGCATAATCGTGTCGAAACCAGTCACGCGTTGTACTGGAGCTTCGAGATACAGGAAGCAGCGCTCCATAATTTGAGCAGCGACTTCTGCACCCATGCCACCAGTTCGAGGTGCTTCGTGCACGACAACGCATCGACCAGTCTTACGCACGCTCGCTTCGATTGCTTCGAGATCCATCGGAAAGATCGTGCGCAGGTCAATCAATTCGATCGAACGAGAAGATTTTTCGATGCTCTCCATGCACTGCAGAACGCTGGCGCCCCAACTGACGATGGTCAGTTCTGTTCCTTCGCACACAACACGAGCTTTACCGATTGGAATTGTGTATTCATCTTCTGGAACTTCTTCTCGAAATGCGCGATACACACGCTTGGGTTCGAAGAAAATGACTGGATCTGGATCGCGAATCGAACTGATCAGAAGTCCCTTCGCGTCATACGGCGAACTTGGCATCACAACTTTGAGGCCAGGTTGATGAGAATAAATTGCTTCGGGAGAATCGCTGTGCAATTCGGGTGCGTGAATGCCGCCACCGACAGGAACGCGAATCGTCAACGGCACGGTGAACGCTCCGCGCGTTCGTGTTCGCATGCGAGCGGCGTGACTGCAAATCTGGTCGTACGCCGGACCTAAGAATCCATCGAATTGAATTTCGGGGATTGGTCGAAGTCCTGCCATCGCAAGTCCGATTGAAGTGCCGATGATTCCGCTTTCAGCAAGCGGAGTATCGACAACGCGCCGTGCGCCGAAGCGTGCGTGAAGTCCTTCGGTGACTCGGAAAACTCCACCATTGACGCCCACATCTTCACCGAGCAGCAGAACACGATCATCCTTTTCCATTTCTTGGATGAGTGCAAGGTTGATTGCTTGAACAAGATTGAGATTTGCCATTTTTTAGTGTCCTTCCGATCGAACGGTGGCTTCAGATGCCAACGAATGTGTTTGCATCGAGTCACGTTGCTGCGCCAAATCTGACGGCAGTTCTGCAAATGTGTAATTGAAAACGTCAGAGACTTCTGGCGCCACGATCTGTTCGCTGCGCGCGACTGCGGCGTTCACTTCGACTTCGATGCGCTGTCGCATCGCGTCTTCTTTGGATGAATCCCACAATTTCTTGCTTTCCATAAATTTACGAGTTCGAAGCAGAGGATCGCGCAACTTCCAAACATCAACTTCCGCTTGATCGCGGTATCGACGCGCGTCATCTGCGGTGGTGTGATCGCCAAGTCGATAGGTAACCATTTCGATGAAGGTTGGTCGGGATTCTTTGCGCGCTCGTTCTGCAGCTTCTTTGACTGCATAAACGCACGCGAAAATATCATTGCCATCCACTTGCAGGCAAGGCATTCCGTATGCGATGCCACGCTGCGCAACAGTTGGAGCGCTGCACTGAATTTTTCCAGGAACGCTGATCGCCCAGAAGTTGTTCTGGCAACAGAAAACGACAGGAATATCGAGATTCGCAGCAAAATTCGCAGCTTCGTGGAAGTCGCCTTCGCTTGTTGCGCCATCGCCGAAGAATGTGCACGCGATTTGTTTTTCCCCGCGATACTTTGATGCCCATGCCAATCCAGTCGCATGCAACATCTGTGTGCCGATCGGAACGGCGATCGGAGTCGCAAAGTGTGGACGAGGCATCGCATTGCCGCGCTCGTCGCCCATCCAGTGCAGAAGAATTGCTTCCATCGGAACACCGCGCCAGAAGAGTCCGCAATTTTCGCGGTAGCAAGTGACCAACCAATCATCTTGGTTCAAGACATATGCCGCGGCCAAGCTTGTGGCTTCCTGACCCATGTTCTGCGGATAGGTTCCCATGCGTCCCGAGCGTTGCAATTTGAAAGCAACTTCATCGAGATAGCGACACGACGACATCGCTTCGTAGAGCTTGACGATATCGGCGTCTGGAATCAGACCGGCACCGAGTTTCTCGTCATAGTTTCCGTGTTCGTCGAGGATCGAGACGCGCTCGATTTCCAACTTCAAAATACTCTTTATGGGCATTGAAAAAGTGTATCGCAGAGGGGCGGTTTCGCCGAAACGGTTCTGAGTAGAGATGCGAACTTATCGCGCAGCAACAATTCCATCGGCGCGCAAATCGCTGGCACCCATCCAACCATCGCTCATCCGAACAATCGCTTGGCCACGGCCAAAAGTGACCGTTCTTGCGTCCGCAATTGTGATTTCGTGCCCGCGGCGGCGTAATTCTGCGATTGTTGCGTCCGAGAATCCTGGTTCCAACTGAATCGATTTCCCTTGCATCCATTGCCAACGAGGCGCATCAAGTGCTGCTTGAGGATTCTGCGCGAAGTCGATCATTCGCATCATCACTTGCACATGACCCTGAGGTTGCATAAATCCACCCATCACACCAAACGCCATCGCGGGTTCTTCGCCAGTCGGCGTTGTGCGCGTAACGAATCCTGGAATGATCGTGTGGTATGGACGCTTCGATGGGCCGACACAGTTTGGATGACCCCTTTCAAGATTAAAACACGCTCCCCGATTTTGCATCGCGATACCGGTGCCAGGAATCACAACGCCAGAACCAAATCCTGCATAGTTGCTCTGAATGAATGAGATCATCATCCCTCGTGAATCCGCTGCGCAGAGATAAACCGTTCCGCCGGGCTTTGGAATGCCGCTGCTGAAATCTTGTGCTTGAGCAAGATCGATTCGCTTTGCAAGTTTGACAAGCCGCGAAGGTTCGAGCAACTCCGCAGATGTGATCCTCATGTTTGCAGGATCTGCAACATGCGCATGCGCATCTGCGAAGCCCAGCTTGATGGCTTCGATGGCGATATGCAGCGCATCTGGACAATCCACCGAGAGATTTGCAAAGTCTCTGGTTTCAAGAATGCCAAGTGCAATTAATGCAGCAATTCCTTGGCTATTTGGCGCAATTTCGTGAAGTCGGTATCCGCGATATGGCACGGAAATCGTGGGGGCGAATTCAGTTTTATGTGCGGCAAGATCGGAGAATCGAAGATGACCACCTTGATCTCGAGCTGCCGCATCAATGGCTTTGGCAAGTTCGCCTTCATACATTGCGCGACCACCACTTTGCGCAATCGATTCAAGCGTGCGCGCATGATCTGGCAACCGTATTCGCGATCCTGCACGCGGTGCATCACCATCTTTGAGAAATGTTGCGCGCCATGCTTGGGTATTTGCACGTTTGGCATACACATCTGTCGCGCGCTTCCATAATTGTGCCGTGAGCGGGGCAACTTGATATCCATCTCGCGCATATGCAATCGCAGGTGCGAGAAGCGCTGCAAAAGGCAATCGACCAAATTTTTTATTGACATCCGCCCAGAGCGCAACTTGTCCAGGAACAGTAATCGGCAACCATCCATCCATTGGCATTTTGTTCATGCCTGCGAAGTGTTCCTGCGACAGAAGAGCAGGTGATCGACCGCTGCCGTTCACTCCGTGCAGTGATTTTCCATCCCACACGATTGCAAATGCATCGCCACCGATTCCGTTTGTTGTGGGCTCGGTCACCGTCAACACCGCAGCTGCTGCGATCGCCGCATCTGCAGCGCTTCCACCCTGACGCAACATTTCAAGTCCAGCTTGCGCTGCAAGTGGCTGGCTCGTTGCCACCATTTCGCCGCCGAAAACCAGCTGTCTTTGCGATGGATATGGCAGATCTTCCGAACATGGGATTGCCGCTTGAATCATTGGTGACGAGAGTACTCCGATCGCATTGCGCGAGTCCACGGTTGCCGATTCGAGTCTTCGAAAACCTTGGGATTACTTTGGGAAATCGCTGGAGCCTAGGCCACCAACTTGACCACCAACTTGAGCGCCAATCTCGTCAGCAAATTGCACGATGACGGTCACGGGTCGCCCAAGCGATCTGGTGAAAAGTTCGCTAAAGAATTTCGCTGCAACTTGCCGCGCTTCGATTCGAACTTCTGCAAGTGCAGGCTTTGTCTGCGCAGTTTCAATGACAGCTTGTCGAAGAAGGCGCTTTGCTTCGTCGATATCGCCGCCACTTGGAATGAGGTGTTCCATCCAATCGTTGTCGATGTAGACCTTTATTTTTCCAGGATCCGATTGGACCTCAACCACTTTGTCATTCACGATCGGCGCTGGAAGAGTCAGCATGACGATGCTTTCGCTGATGGCTTGAGCATTCCAATGTTCGTCGTTTGGTCCATTAGATGGAATGATGTACTGCGCACGATTGCCGGGCACAGATAGAAAAATATGCACGGAACCGACGGGGACTTTGAATATCCACGGACCAACCGTTGTCTGGCTGTCATACTGAACATTGGTATCGATTTCACGCCAGCCAACGAGCAGTCCACCTTGTGGTTGCAGATCCCCAAGTGCACTGGTCAATGTGCTGGTGATCGTATTTTGTACGAGGGAGAAATTGTTGATGGCATCACTGATCTTGTCACACGATCGAACTCCGAAATAAATCCCCGCAGCAAGAATGAGCAGCGCAAAAATCGTTCCGCAGCCCGAGCATCCGCAGCACCCGCCAGAGCGACGGCTCGTGGCCGTGGAATTGGAGTTTGAATATTCGTCAGCCATGCGCAGCGCGAGGATACTTTATGCATCGAAAAGAAAACAATCACCCAATAAACAAACTTGCAACGCTTCCAGTCATCCAACAGGCGAGTGCGCCTGCGACCATTGCGCGCAGACCCAGTGACGCAAAGTCGCCGCGTCGATTTGGTGCCATCGCGCTCAGTCCGCCGATTTGAATTGCAATCGAAGGCAAATTCGCAAATCCGCAGAGCGCATACGTGGAAATTTGCGCTGCCCGAAAGCCAATCGTTCCGTCACGAAGCGACGTACTCAAATCGACATACGCCACAAATTCGGTCGCAATTATTTGTTGGCCCATGAGTGAACCAACCTTGCGCGCGTCTTCCGAGCCCACGCCCATGCACCAAGCAAGGGGAGTGAAGACATAGCCAAGGATATTTTGAAATGTCAGCACTGGGATTCCGTGCGCGGCACGCCAGGCTGCGATTGAGTCAATTTCACTGAGCGCTGTCAATGGATAATTCAATAACGCCAAGAGTGCAACGAAAGCGACCAGCATCGCTGCAACATTCAGCGCAAGTCGCAAACCATCTGTCGCTCCTTCTGCTGCCGCGTCCATCACATTGCACGCGGTTTTTGGAATCGTCTTGAGAGCATCAAGAGACTCATCTCGCGGAGTTTCCGTTTCTGGCAGCATCAGCTTCGCCATCACTAATCCCGCTGGTGCAGACATCACGCTTGCCGTCATCAAATGTTTCGCCATCAGAATGCGAGTTTCATCTGAATCACCGCCGAGCATCACGATGTATGCCGCCATGACACTGCCTGCGATTGTCGCAAATCCCACTGTCATAACAGCCATAATTTGCGATCGCGTCATCGTTGCAATGAACGGCTTCACGGTGAGTGGAGCTTCAGTCTGACCAACGAAAATATTCGCGGATGCAGAAAGAGCTTCAACACCAGTGACATTCAGTACGCGGCGAATGACCCATGCCAACACTGCCACAAGGCGCTGCATAACTCCCAAGTGATACAGGACAGCCATCAACGATGCGAAGAAGATAATAATTGGCAGCACCTTGACAACAAATATGAACCCCCACGGTCCGCTTGGGTCTGCGGCTTTTCCAAAGATGAAGGACGTGCCGGAATCTGCAAATGAAATCACGCGAGTCACACCAGCAGCGAAAATATCAAAGACGCGAACAACAGGTGGAAATCGCAGAAAGAGAAATGCAAGCAACAGTTGAATTGCAACTCCAGAGACGATCGTTCGCACATTAATTCGACGTCTGTTCGTAGAAAGCGCAAATCCAATCGCAAGAATGACTCCAATGCCAATCAGGCCAGTGAGTTGTTGCATATGCGCTTGAGAATACTGACTTGTGAATCATCATTGCGACGGCGCGAAACACTTTGCGCAGCGAGGTTGGTAATCACCAACACCGCCAACGACGATCCGCTGAGAATTTGCGATCAATCGTTGCGTGTGTATTGCCTTGTTGCCACAGAGAGCACAAACTCCCACAAGCCGAGTCGTGTCGTTTGAAAGCGGAAACAATGATGGGAAAGGCTCAAAGACATCGCCGCGGTGATCAAATTCCAATCCGACAACGATGACGCGTGATCCCTCCGATACAAGTGTGGCACACACTTTCGAAAGTTCTTCGCCAAAAAAATGCGCTTCGTCGATCGCAATGATTTGTATGTGATTCGAAATCCGCAGTTCGCCAACACGCGTGATAATTTCTGCTGCGTTCAGTGCCTCAGATGCCTGAATGCGCTGGCCAGTGTGCGTGACCAATTCCTGTTGGGCATATCTCGTATCGGTTGTTGGCTTGATCGCAAGTGTGGTGAAACCCAATTCGCGCGCGCTCTCAATGCGGCGAATCAACTCCGTTGTCTTGCCAGAGAACATCGGGCCGCAAATTATCTCGAGGCGACCGAGATTTTGGTTTGACATGAAATGCGATCAGCCTCTCAAGATGTCGGAGCCAAATGCGCTTCCTTGACTTTGCGAGCCGCATCGATTCGTCGCTTTGCATAAGCGATCGCAGCATCAGAAACACTTTCGGTATGAGCAGATTCTCGCATCACGGCAAGCGTTGTCTCTTCAATTGCCGCAACCTTTTGATCGATGGTCGCTTCAGTCATGCCAAGATGCAATCCGCCGAGCCGAATCAGACCACCAGCGTTGGCGATGAAATCTGGTGAATAGAGAATGCCGCGCTTCTTCAACAGTGCTCCATCAGTATGCGGATTCATCAGTTGGTTGTTTGCGGTTCCACAAATAATCTCGCAGTGAAGGTTGGTAATTGTCGCGTGATCGAGCATTCCACCCATCGCACAAGGAGCCAAAATGTCTAGTTTTTCGTGGAAAAGATTGCGGTCGTTGCCGATCGCAACGCAGCCAAGTTCTTCAACTGCACGCTTCATTGTCGGCACATGCACGTCGGTCACCATGACCGCAGCGCCAGCTGAACGAAGCAACTTTGCCAACTTGTAACCCGTCGCGCCACATCCTTGAACGCCGACGGAGAGATTCGAGAAATCAACCTTGCGACCAAGATGTCGCAGGCATGCCTTCATCGAGTTGAAGCAACCAAGTGCAGTCCAAGGACTCGGATCACCGCCATGTGAAACAGCTTCGCCGCCCATGATGTGGCGACATTCTTGCGCCATCCAATCACAGAACTGCGGACTGACTCCAACATCTTCTGCAGCGATGTACGAACCGCCGTGACTTTCAACGAATCGACCCATCGCGCGCCCTTGAGCTTCCGTTGGTTGTTCGCCTTGCTTATTCAAGAGGATGACACTCTTGCCGCCGCCGAGAGCGAGATCCGCAGCAGCTGCTTTGTATGTCATTCCTTCGGAGAGTCGCAGCACATCGAAAATCGCATCATTCTCATTTCCATAATGGAAGCGTCGCGTTCCGCCAAGCGCATTGCCAAGCACTGTCGAGTGGATCGCAATGATCGCCCTCAATCCCGTTGCAGGATCATTTGTGAAGGAGATGCGTTCGTGTCCGTGCTGAACCATGCTTTCAAGAATGTGCATTCAATGCTCCAAAGAAAATTTTGAACCGATCTGGCTGCGATACACGAAGGGAAAAGAATAGACGATGAGGGTCTTACTGACCAAACTGTCGGAAAAATTCGGAAAATCTAGTGAAAATCGTTTCGCTGCTTATTCCACTTTTTGACCAGTGAACGCCGTTCCACTTCCGAACTGTGGAATGCCGTGGGTCGCAATTGGCAGCCCAGTTCCGCGAGCAGCCATCACTGGCGTGCGCTCTGGAATGGAAAACTCCGCATTGCTGAGACCATCCGCTTGGGCGAGAACCGAATCTGCGCATGTGCGAGTGATTGCGTCGATATTCCAGCGAAGACCGCGCGTCTCTTCATCGATCCCAGCATTTGCAAGTGCGCACAGTTGATCGACCACCAACATTTCATGTGCAAGCTTCGCACCTTCCAACCCGGATCGCAATCGTGCATCGCACTTACTGAGCGTGCATGAAACTGCATGAATCCACATCGCACATTTTGAAAGACGCGCTTGGATGAATTGATTTCCGATCAATCCCTCTTCGTGTTCCTTGAACATCATTTTTACGTTGAATGAATGATCCCGAATGCGGAACATCAGTTCTTGAGCGTGCCGCTGCAACTTTGGATGAATCTTTTCAAATCTTGGAACTGGCCGACGCATTCCCAAGAAGAGCTCTCCACCAATGCGCGCCGCCGCGCCGATTTGCTTGAATGGCTTCGCTTTGATTCCCAGCATCCATTCGCCGAGTTGCTTTGAGCCGTATGCAAATATGAATGAATGCATGACTTCGTTCGCGCCTTCGACGATCGTATTAATACGAGAATCACGCCAAATTCGTTCGACATTATTCTCGGTCATATACGATTCGCCGCCCAGAATTTGCATCGCATCATCCACCGTGCGAAATCCATATTCGCTGCAGAACACTTTGCACATGGCCGTTTCGAGCATGATGTCTTCGTCGCCACGGTCGAGGAATCCAGTGGTCATATAAAGCATCGCATCCATTGCGTACACGTATGCAGCACTGCGTGCGAGTCGCTCCTTCACAAGATCGAATTCGCCCAGCGGTCGATCGAATTGATATCGATATTTCGCCCACTTCGTCGCCTGCTCGAAGGCGTATGTCGCCCCGCCGAGCATTCCAGCAGACAAAGTGCAGCGTCCATAATTCAGACATGTCAGAGCAACATTCAGTCCTCGGCCTTCTTGGGATAGCAAGTTGGTTCGCGGAACTTTGACATTGGTCAATCGAATTCGCGCTTGCCACGTTCCTCGGATTCCACACTTCGATCGATTGCGACTGAAGATTTCGATGCCTTCCATATCTGGAGTGCAAATGAGCGCTGTCACTGAATCTTTCGTTTTTCCACTCTTTGGATCCGTGATTTTCTGCTTGCACATCACTGTGAAAAGTCCACTCAGCGCAGCAGAAGTTGCCCATTTCTTTTCGCCATTGAGAATGAAATGCGTTCCATCTTCGCTGACTTCGCAGCGTGTTTCTTGTCCTCCAGCATCGCATCCAACATTTGGTTCGCTGAGGCAGAAGGCACTCAATGTGTCTTTCGCCAAACGCGGAAGAAAATGACTTTTCTGTTCGGGAGTTCCAAAGAGCATCAAGGCTTTGCATCCGATTGATTGATGCGCCGAGACCATGACGGCAGTTGAACCACACGCACGCCCAATTCGTTCAAGCACTCGGTTGTAACTCGTGATTCCAAACCCACCACCATGGAATTCTTGCGAGATAGTCATACCGAGCACGCCAAGGTCAAAAAGCTTTTTCACAACCCATTCTGGAATGTGCTGTTGTTGATCAATTTCATGCGTTGGATGTTCGGTCTTGAGATATGTATCGAGTCTTGCAAGCAGTTCATTGCAGCGCTGAGTCTCCTCTTGCGCACTCTTGGGATATGGAAAGAGCAAGTCCTCTCGAAATGTTCCCCAAAAAGTATTCTTCATCACGCCCATAGTGGCAGGATCTGGTCCGAGCATTTCTTGCGCAGCTTCGATCTGCTTGCGATCGTTGGCGGAAATGTTCTTCAGGTTGTCGGCAAGATTTGTACTGTTTGTCGTTGTCATAAAAACTCCGTTCGTGTGTTTGAGAGAAACAGAACAATAGCCTATTTGACGATCAAAATGGGAAATGTTCTTATGCGAAGCGCCGAGCCGAAATTGACTCAGCCTGCAGGTTTAAGGAATTGCGATAGTTTTTCGCGGGCTACAGAGGTGTGACGAAGTGCAACAAGATGCTTTCGCTCTGCCGCAAGTGCTGCTTGCCATCCGCTCTTGAGCCCAATATCGACACATTCCATGACCGCATTCGCAGCTTCCGTCGCAGTGACAACGCCGCGCGCGGTTTCAAGGGCGGCTTGAATGGTCGGTGCAAGAACAGCGCTGATCGATTTTGGTTGCGATCGCGGCTTCGAGCGGGGATTTGCCGCGAGCCAATCGAGCGCCACACGCAAGGCGTCATCACCGGCATTCACAGCAACATCGAACAATCCAGCAGGGAGTGCGTTCACAGAATTTGTCTGCCCTGTTGCAGTTTGTGTGATCGCAGTTGTGGGATCAATTCTCGCAGGCAACATCTGCGTGCCTCCCCAACCAGGACAAATTCCAAGGCCGCATTCGGGCAATCCAATTCTCCATGGCTTTTCCTCTGCGCTCGCAAGTGTTCCGATGATGCCGTCGCAGTGCATCGCAATTTCTAATCCGCCACCGAGCGCAGCGCGATGTACCAACGCAACAGTTGCACAAGGAACTTGAAAGAGGCGCGCAAATGCATCTGATCCTCGACGTAAATAAGCATCAAGTGCGAGGTCATCGAGCGCATCGATCTCTGCTAAATCTGCGCCTGCAACAAAAACTCTTTCGCTTGCAGAACGCAGAACGATTCCATTGGGCGATGTTGCAGCGACTGCATCGAGTGTCGTAGCGATTTCTTCGATCAACCAAGAGTCCAAGACAACAACACCACCGCGAAGCTTTGTTGGATTTGGGGTGAGCGAGATGATGGCGATTCCATCGGCAGTTCGTTCGACTGGGAGCATGCTTTATCTTTCTGAATTCGAGCGTGAATGTGATGAAAAATGGCGCAAAAGATGGGCCTGCGCTTCTGCGCCCGCAATCACTTTCGCCGAAAGTTCTGCGGCTTCGATGGCAATTTGTTCGTCATTTGATCCATCAAGTTCGTTGAGCATGTTCTTGGTGCATGCCAACGCGTTTGGTCCGCCAGTCAGGAGCCGTGCAACGAGTGTGGCGATTGTCGTATCGAGTTGATCGATCGGTGCGCAGTGCGTGACGAGTCCGCGCGAGAATCCTTCGTCGCCTTTCATCGTTCCACCGCAAAGCAACATCGCACGCGCAGGCCCAGCGCCGATTTTCTTGATCAGCCACGGGGCGACAACTGCAGGGCAGACG
>CAJCCX010000300.1 GCA_903961015.1 uncultured bacterium | reverse complement strand
TCGATCGGTGCGCAGTGCGTGACGAGTCCGCGCGAGAATCCTTCGTCGCCTTTCATCGTTCCACCGCAAAGCAACATCGCACGCGCAGGCCCAGCGCCGATTTTCTTGATCAGCCACGGGGCGACAACTGCAGGGCAGACGCCAAGATCGACTTCTGGATATCCAAGCTTTGCTTCGGGATGCGTAACGGCAAAGTCACAGACGACGACTAATCCGCAACCGCCACCAATTGCAGCGCCTTGCACGCGTGCGATGGTTGGCACTGACAATTGTCGCAGCGCAAGCAAGGTCATAGAAAGTTGTCGGAGCATTTGTCCCATTTGAATGGGATCATGCATGACGGCTTTCAAGTCCATTCCGGCACAGAACGATTTTCCTTCGCCAGCGAGGACAACAACTCGAATTTCATTCGGCGTCTCTTTGATGTGCTGCGCAACGCGAGCAATAACGTCGGCGAGAGCTTGGATCAACGGAAAGTCCAGCGCATTGCGCACATCTGGCCGACGCATCGTGATCGTTGCACAACCGTGAGCAATTGCGAGTTGAACGAGATCTTCCATGGGTTCAAGCGTACGCAAAGTCAATCATCCAAAGAGATGTTTGCCGCATTCTGGGCAGCGAATGGCGGAAGGATTTCCTTTGAGCGAATACTTGCAGTTCGGGCAGATTCCCTGTGTTCTGAGCGTTTTTCGAACATTTTGAGAGTGTTGGGAGTGTGTGATCTTCCAAATGTAGAGAATACCTGAGACGCCAAGCCCTCCTATATAGAAGAAGGGCCAGCTGAGGAGTGCATTGCGGAAGAATTCCCACCAGGCAAAAGGTGGTGACGAGGACTTCGCGAGAAATTGTATTGCGATCGCGCAGATGAATCCCAAGCACAAAGTCACCCAGAGATTTCGGATGACCATCCGAGACCACATCGTGGGCTGGCGCTTGATGGAGTAGTAATCAAGATCCCGAAAAAAACGGCGAATATCTTCGATCCACTTCATGAACCACCTTTGCGCTTGCTCCAGTAATCCTGAAGCATCGAGATCACTTCGTTTTCACCGCAGAGTTTCGCGGTTGCATCAATCGTGTCATGAACACGGCTTCCTAGAAATCCTTGAGGACTTGTGCCGTCAATTTGATTCAGCCACATCTTTGTCGCGCGCAATGCTTGTGGGCCTTTCAGCAAGAGCGCATCAACAAGAGCGGCGACTCGACCTGCAAGCGCAGATTCGTCGCACTCGACAAATTGAACAAGTCCAAGCACCTTCGCTCGTTGCGCGTCGATGATTTCTCCAGAGAGCGCCAGTGATCGCGCTCCACCGAATCCCATTGTCGCCATCAATGTGGGCAAACTGACTGCGGGCGAGACACCAATTCGGTGAACGGGATATCCGAAAGTTGCAGAGTCAGTTGCGCACACAATGTCGCATGCTGCCACGATCGCACAACCACCGGCAAGCGCGGGTCCTTGCACTTGCGCAATCACAATCGCAGGCATAGATCGAAGTGTGCTGCTGAGTTCGCCAAGCCGGCGCACAAATTGTTCAAGCATCGTGTTGTCATTTACGCACTCTGCAAGATTGAATCCAGAGCAGAATGCTTTGCCAGCCCCGCGAAGAATCACGATGAGTGTTTCGTCACGCTTGACAGATGCTCTGGCGCGTTCGATGGCAACTTCGAGGCCATCGAACATCGCTGTACTCATCGCATTTCGCATCGCAGCATTATTTAAGGTGATCGTGAACGTTCTGCCTTCAGATTCGGTGTGCACAAGAGGATGTTCGCTGCTGCTCATTATCGAATTTTCGGCTGACGAGAACGTTTCAGGCAGGGTATTGTCCAACATATTCCTATGCCATCAACTGCGCAACAAATTTGGATTGTTCGTCACTCTGATACCGAGTGGAGTCTCAATGGTCGGCATACGGGCCGCACCGATGTGCCGTTGACTGCTGGAGGCGAGTTGAAAGCCGATCAACTGGCTCCACGATTGGCGAATGAGAAATTTGCGCTCGTTCTTTCAAGCCCAGTCAGCCGAGGAATGGAAACTGCACGACGTGCAGGATTCGCAGACCGCGTTCAACCAGATCCGAATTTGCTCGAATGGGATTATGGAAAATATGAAGGACTGACTTCTGCGCAAATTGCGGCAATGCATTTTTCTGGCGATCACGATGCCAATCTCGATTGGGATCTCTGGCGTGATGGTTGCCCAAGTGGAGAATCAATCGAAGCAGTCGCTTCACGAGCGCGGACAATTGTCCAGCGATGTCTTGCCACGAACGGAAATGTGTTGTTGTTTTCTCACGGACATTTTTCGCGCATGATCGCTGCAGTCTGGCTGGAACTTCCGCCAGCGCGCGGACGAAGCTTTGGATTGAAGGCCGGATCGATCAGCATGCTGGGATTTGAACATGCAAACCGCGTGATTTGGCAATGGGATCGTGTTGACACGTTCGAGGGGCATTGATGACTCCCCACGAGCATGACGATAAAAATTTGAATGAAGGAATCGTCAGCGATCCGCGTATCGAGACAGCAGAAGATGCGCTCGTCGATGATTTGATCGAAAGTGATGCCTCGCCCGAATTGATCGCAGATGCAGTCGAACAGCAAGACGCAGCGGATGCCGCCACAACACTTGAAGCATTGCCACAAGATGAAGCGTCGGATGTTGTCGGCGAGATGGAAGTCGATGCCGCCGCTGATGCGCTCAGTCACATGTCGATTCCGCTTGCAGTCAGCGTGATCGAAGACCTCATCGAAGAAAATCCATCATTTGCAGGTCGCATGTTGAGCGAGATGGCGCCCGATGATGCCACCGATCTTTTGCAAGCTCTCCCCAAGCAGGACCGTGATCGCTTGCTCGCATTGATGGGAGTTGGTACGGCCCTGAATTTGCGCGAATTGATGGTCCACCCAAGCGAGAGCGCTGGCGGAATGATGACCACACAATATTTATCTGTGCGCGAAAATGAGACTGTTGCAGAAGCGATCGAACACATTCGTCGTGGCGAACCAATCGAGCATGCGCAACAGGCATTTGTGACAGATCGAAAAGGCAGACTGAAGGGAACGATTGGACTGCGAAAATTGCTTGTTTCGCGCAGCGGAGAATTGATTAGTGATATTTGCGAGCGGCATGTTGATGCAGTGAGCCCTGAACTCGATCGAGAACTCTTGGCGCGTGAGTTTGAAAAATATGACTATCTCGAACTTCCCATCGTGGATCATTCACAGCGATTGCTTGGCATCGTGACCGTCGATGATGTGATTGACATTATTCGCGCCGAAGGAACTGAAGATGCTCAGCGCATGGTGGGTGCAGGAAAAGAAGAGGGCGTTCATTCCACGGTCATTCAGAAATTGCGCGGGCGATTTCCATGGCTGATTGTCAATCTGTTTACGAGCGCTGTCGCGGCGGTAGTGGTTATGCAGTTCGAAGGAATGATCACCGAGATTGCATTATTGGCAGTGATGATGCCAGTCATCGCTAATCAATCCGGCAATGCAGGTCAGCAATCACTCGCCGTGACACTTCGCGGAATTGTGTTGGATCAGATTCGCCCGAATCACTCTTTGATGCATGTGCGAAGAGAAATGATAGTTGGGTTTCTCAACGGAATTGTATGTGGAACGCTTGTAGGCGGCATTGTTATCCTCGGGAAAATCGCAGTTGGCCAACCGTGGCTTTTGGGTGTTGTGATTGCGATCAGTATGACCGCGACCTTGACAATTGGTTGCGTCACGGGAAGTGCGATGCCACTCATTATGCGAAGACTTGGATTTGATCCCGCAACTGCTTCAACGATTTTTCTGACCATGGTGACTGACAGCATGAGCTTCCTCATTTTTCTTGGCCTTGCCAGTCTGGTTGCGCAATGGATCCTCTAAGTAAAGAGTTGCGCCCACGCTATTCATTGCGCCGTCGGTTGGTCATACGCATCGGCGTGCCTTTGCTTGCCACGTTTCTCTTGATGATTGTGGCCCAAGTCAAGCTTGACAGAGATCTTCTTGTGGAATCAATTCGGCAGAAAATGCGTGCAAGTGTTCAGATGACTTGCTTGAAGGCTGAATCGGAATTTTTATCAATAGAGCACGCCGTGGCCCTCCAAGTCGAAATTATCCGATCAGATGGAGAGCAACTTTCACAACTCGAGTCTCCTGCGGCGGCAAAAAAACTGGATTTGTTTCTTGCAACAGTACTGAAGGCCAATCCATTTGTCTTTGGCGCTGCGCTCGCATTCGCGCCTGGTTCTCCAGATGTTTCAGCGAATGGCTTTGGCCCATATGTCTGCCGCACAGCGGATGGGAAGGGATTGCGCACGATGAATCTTGCGCTGGATTTGAAGTACAACTTTTCAAAGGCTCCGTGGTTTGTTGACGCGGGCCCCGAGCCAGACGGAGTTTGGAGCGAGCCATATTTCGACGAAGGTGGCGGCGATCAATTCATGACGACCTATTCAATGTCGTTCGCGGCAGGCGGAGAAGTTCCGGCTGGCGTCGCGACTGCTGATGTTGTTCTTGCAGATATTGTCAAGTCCTTAGAGTCCAAGAACAATGACAATCAATATGATTTCACAGTTGTTTCGGGAAAGGGCAGGATTATTTCATCATCGGATCCCGAGGCGTTGATGAAGGTCGCAACAGACTTCGAGGCTTCTTCGAATGAGCGACAGACGCTCGATGCAGTTGCAGCCTTTCGCAGTTCTGGCGTGGAATTCACCCGCATTGGGAAGGGATCGCTACTCACATTTACAGGATCTCGACTTGTATTTGTCAATGTTCCAACCACCGACTGGGTTTTTGTTGGCTCATTCCCCGAGACAAATCTTCTTCCATCAATTCTGCAGGCGTTATTGTTTGGCCCAGGCTTGTTATTGCTGGGAGCAATTATTGCAATGACAGTTGTCTGGCGTTCTGCCGCTCGTGCTGTGGCGCCACTGCAAGGAGTCATCCGTGCGATTGGAAAGTTTTCCAAGGGCGATCTTTCTGCACGAGCTCCTGACACCGATCGTCAAGATGAAATCGGCTTGATGACGACTGCGTTTAACAAGATGGGCGGAGATTTGCAGGGAGCAATTTCACAGCGAGAAATTGCGGAGATAAAACGCATCGAGGTCGAGGTTCAGATTGCTGCAGCTCGTGATGTTCAAAGACTTCTTCTTCCACAAAGTGATAGAGAAGTTGAAAGCAAAGACGAAAGATCAACGGATGAATTTACGGGGGTCTCTATCTTGGGATTCAATGTTCCGGCAAGCGAAATCTCCGGCGACTTCTTTGATTGGTTTCCTCGTGGAGACGGAACGTTCGCGCTTGTCATCGCCGATGTGTGCGGCAAAGGTATGCCTGCAGCGATGGTGATGGCAGTTTGCAGAACTCTTCTGCGTCGAGCAGCTCTCGAAACCAGCGAGCCTCATCTTGCATTTGCACGAGTGAACGAAGATCTCATTACGCAGGCTCCTCGATCAAATTTCACGACAGGCGTTCTCTTATATTTCGACCCACGCACGGGATCGATCTTGTATGCCAACGCTGGTCATCCAACTTCCATTTTGGTGCGGGTTGATGGAACCACTTCCCATGTGATGGAAGGAACTGGAACCGTCCTCGGACTCGAAGCAAATTCTGTTTGGCAAACGAAGCGCATCCACCTTGATCGCGGGGAAGACCTCGTGCTTGTTTCTGATGGCGTGACCGAAGCGGGGCCAGAAGCAGCTGGCGCTGATCGCCTCTTCGGATCAGATCGTGCGGCAGCAGCAGTTTCTGCGGCTTGCGGTGGAAAGCAGCAGAGTCCAAAAGTTATTGTTGCAGAACTCGTCGCATCCGTTCAAGCATGGAGCCATAACTTTCAAGGTGATGACATGACAATCATTGCAATCAGCAGAGAGTAAACTGTTGAAATTCGATTTGTCGATTTGTTTGGTGAAGCCCTTAGTCTTTTGCATCTTTTGTAAATCAAAGGAGAGTCATTTATGGATCAGGGAACAATTCCTTCGCCCAATTTTCAGCCTCCAATTGCAGCGCCACAAAAGCGAAAGTCCAGTGGGTTTCTCAATCCAGGCAAAGTTCGCGCATTCGCATTCTGGGTCATCACGGTGTGCATCCTTGTCAGTATTGTCGCCAGCGTCTTGGCTATTTGGGATTTCTCAAAGAGTGATGCACTGTGGCGCACCATTGCAACGTGTGTTGTGGTCGCAGGTGGATGTGGACTCTTTGCGATTGTGAATCTGAGTTTCGGTGCGCCCCAAGATGGGTCTGCATAAATGCAGATTTTTATTCACCGAGACAATCAGCAACAAGGACCATTCTCCGTCGATGAGATCAACGACAGGCTTCGAAACGGCACCGTAATTGCTTCGGGAACCTTTGCTTGGTACGAAGGATGTCCTGGCTGGATCACGCTTGACAGAGTTCCGGGCGTATTCATGTTGAACACACCGCCAGTCTTTCAGCCCGATAGACAGCCTGAAACAAAAAGCGATGCGACTGGTGGATTGATTCCGTACAAGAATCCCTATGCACTTGTGAGCTATTACTTAAGTATTTTCAGCATGATTCCGTTTGTTGGAATCTTTCTTGGAGTTGCAGGGATCATTTGCGGAATTGTGGGCGTTCGGCGCAGGAATCGAAATCCAATGATGAGAGGCACTGCGCACGCTTGGTTCGCCATTCTTTTCAGCGCTTTGGTCATACTCATACAAGTCGCACTTGCAATCTATTTATCGACACACAAAAACTCATTTTGAAACAACAAAATTGTTTATTTATATAGATTGCAGTTATGCAGCATGATTTTTCAGATGGGCTGCCACCTTGCAGAGTGTGCGAAGAGCGTCAGCTTGCGCTCTTCGCAGTGATTGATTTGAAAACATATTGGCGTTGTGCGCATTGCCAAGCAACATTGCTTGCAGATACGCATCTGCCTACGCCCAGCGAAGAAATCGCGCGATATTCCCAGCACAACAATGATCCGCACGATTCAAGATATTTGGATTTTCTCCGCAGGTTTGTTGATCCGTTGATGGTCGAGTTGCCCGCGCCGCAAGTTGGTTTGGATTATGGATGCGGCCCTGGTCCTGCGCTTGCGCAAATGTTGACTGAAGAAGGGCACGAAATGCATTTGTATGACCCGATTTTTCACGCTGATGCCAGCGAACTTGAACGCCAATACGACTTCATCACATGCACAGAAACGGTGGAGCATTTTCACCAACCACGCGCAGAATTTCGGAAGTTCAACAAATTGCTGCTCTCAGGTGGCTGGCTTGGAGTGATGACAAACTTTCAAACAGATGATGCGCAGTTTGCTCAGTGGCATTACCGCCGCGATCCAACGCACGTCACGTTCTATCGCGAGGCGACTTTCACTTGTATTGCAGCTGATCTCGGATGGCACTGCAAATTTCCAGCACGCAATATCGTATTGATGCGCAAACCGCGCGAGGCGCGATAGCAATGGACACCACATCAATCACCATCAGCGTCTTTGCCGGCATCTTTGGCTGTGCATATTTCGTCTATGGAAAGAAACAGCAGAAGTTGATCCCACTCTTGTCAGGGGTGGGACTTTGTGTTGTTCCATATTTCATTGAAAGCAACATTGTGTTGATCGGTGCTTGCGTTGCAATGTTGATTGCACCATTTCTTATCAAGATCGATTTCTGAGGGCGACACGTTCAGCGTTCTGGAATTCAGTTGCGACGTCGACGCTTGATTGCCATCGCAAATCCGACAGCAACAAATGCGCCTGGCGCAGGAATCGTGATCACTGAGGAGTACCCAGGAAGTTGGCGTGTTGATTCGACACCGTTTGACCAAATTCCCAGCGACGAATATGGCGGACCAAGCAAACTGTTTGGATAGCTGTAAATGTTGTATGCCGTGGTTGTGGCGCTACTCAGGCTTGAACCAGAAAGCATGTTGTCGAAATCGCCTGGGGTAAATGTTCCCAAGTCAAAACGAAAAAGAACATCGGCAATTCCGCGGGCAACGCCTCGATTGGATTGCACGGATCCGCCGATGATTACATTGTCGGTATAAAACAAATTGCCGCCACCAAGAAGGCTGATACTCCAGTCAGTCAGGTCTCCTTCTTGAACCATGCCACTGGTGAGACTTGTAGACCAATTGACCAGCACTTGAGTGACATTCGGCGACGAAGCTGTGTATGGTGAATTCAGCGTATAGATCGATGTGTAATAACCGGCATCTGAAGAAGCGCCAACAAACAGAGCGACTCCGAGCGCTGCAAAGCGGCAGAGTGGGCTGGTCAAAGTGTGGTTCATAGGTTTCATCTTTCCTCCAAACTGCTTGTTCATTGCTGGACAATCATTCCGCAGATTGAAAGTAACCCAAGAACACTTCATTGCAAAAAATGTCGGCAAAAAACCCAACTTTTTTACGCGTAGGCACTCATCCCATCGCAAGTGCAGACGAGATTGCGGTCACCGTATGGATTATCTACCCGTCCCACTGCAGGCCAGAACTTGAAGTGTGTCAGCCAATGGGCGGGATACGCAGCGAGTTCTCGCGTGTACGCATGAGCCCACTTGTCCGAGCAAACTTCAGCGACCGTATGCGGCGCGCCCTTGAGTGGATTGTCCTCGCGGTTCATGCGACCAGCTTCGATTTCGCGAATTTCATTTCGGATACCGATCATTGCGTCACAGAACCGATCGAGTTCTTCCTTTGATTCACTCTCTGTTGGTTCGATCATGAGCGTTCCAGGAACTGGCCAACTCATCGTTGGCGCGTGGAATCCATAATCGATCAAACGCTTGGCGATGTCTTCATTCTTAATGCCAGCAGTCGGTTCGAATCCACGGCAGTCGATGATGCATTCGTGCGCGCATCGACCGTTGTGATTCACAAAGAGAACGGGATAGTGCGTGCTCAAACGCTTCATGACATAGTTGGCATTCAGAATTGCGACTTCCGTTGCTTTCTTCAAACCTTGCGCGCCCATCATCGAGATGTACATCCACGAGATGAGCAAGATGCTCGCGCTGCCGTATGGCGCCGCGCTGACTGGTCCGATTGATTGTGGTCCGGCATTCAGCGGCGCTAAAACTGGATGACTTGAAAGGAAAGGCGCAAGATGCGCAGCAACGCCGATCGGTCCCATTCCTGGTCCGCCGCCGCCGTGTGGAATACAGAATGTCTTGTGCAAATTGAGATGGCAAACGTCTGCGCCAATCTCGCCAGGTCGCACCAGCCCAACGAGCGCATTGAGATTCGCTCCGTCCATATAGACCTGACCGCCATGTTGATGCACGATTTCGCAGAGTTCGCGAATGCCTTCTTCGAAGACGCCGTGGGTGCTCGGATAGGTGACCATGCACGCTGCCAAATCCTTCGCATGCTCGTGTGCCTTCGCGCGCAGATCTGCGAGATCAATATTGCCTTGATCGTCGCACTTGATCGACACAACATTCATTCCCGCAACAACCGCACTTGCGGGATTCGTGCCGTGCGCACTCTCTGGAATGAGGCACGCAGTGCGATGACCTTCGCCGCGACTTTGATGGAACGCACGGATCGCCATTAAGCCGGCATATTCGCCTTGGCTTCCAGCATTTGGCTGCAAAGAAAACGCTGCAAACCCAGTGATATTTTCAAGCCACATTTCGAGCGTCTTGAAAATCTCTGCGTATCCAAGCCATTGTTCGCGTGGTGCAAACGGATGTAGCTGACCAAACTCTGGCCATGTGACTGGCAGCATTTCGCTGGTCGCATTCAACTTCATCGTGCATGATCCGAGTGGGATCATGCTGTGGCAGAGGGAAAGATCCTTTGACTCGAGTCTCTTTATATATCGAAGCAACTCAGTTTCCGAGTGATGCAGGTTGAACGCATCTTGCGTCATGAAAGTTCCTGTGCGCGCAAGGGCATTCGGGATCGCAGTGACAGTCGACTCGAATGTTTCGATCTTTGGTGCGGGCTTGCCGGTTCCAGTTGCGAAACATGCGAGTAAATCTTGCAGGTCATTTGTCGTGACGGTTTCATCAAGGGTGACGCCGAGCGATCCATCCGCAAACGAACGCAAGTTGATTTTCAAACTTGTGGCGTGCGCAATAATTGCTGCAGACGTTGTTCCCTTCACATGCACGCGAAGTGTGTCGAACCATGTGGACTGGGATTCAGTTTTGGAATCACCAGCGATGGTATGACCCATCGCGCGAATTCCAGCCGCGAGTGCATTGGTGCATTGGCGCACACGCTTTGCAATCTTGACCAGACCATCTGGTCCGTGATACGCGCCATACATTCCAGCCATCACGGCAAGAAGAACTTGCGCAGTGCAGATGTTGCTGGTTGCACGGTCGCGCTTGATGTGTTGCTCGCGAGTTTGGATGGACAATCGCAAAGCTTGCGAACCATGTCGATCGCGGCTCACGCCAATCAAACGACCTGGCATTCTGCGTACATGCTCTGGTTTTGTAGACATAAACGCAGCATGCGGACCGCCGAATCCCATCGGCACGCCGAATCGCTGAGCAGTTCCAACGACGATGTCCGCGCCCCACGTGCCGGGAGGTGCGAGCAGTGTCATTGCAAGTGGATCGCATGCAGCGACAACTTGCGCGCCAGCGGCATGCGCACGCGCCGCAACATCTTTCCAGTCACTCGCGCATCCGTTCGTGTCAGGATATTGAACGAGGATTCCTGCAAATGGCTTCGCGGTGAAATCTGTCTTGAACGGATCGCCGACGATCACATCAACTCCAAGTCCAGATGCGCGTGTCTGCACAACGGCGATCGTCTGTGGATGGCATGTCTCCGCGACAAAGAAGGATTGTCGCGTGCCTCCTGAGATTCCCAAGCACATCGTCATTGCTTCGGCAGCGGCAGTGCCTTCATCGAGCAATGAAGCATTTGAAATTGGCAGGCCAGTCAACTCTGAAATCATCGTCTGAAAATTGAGTAGCGCTTCGAGTCGACCTTGTGCGATTTCTGGCTGATAAGGCGTGTAAGCCGTGTACCAACCTGGATTCTCAAAGATGTTTCGCAAGATGACACCAGGGACGATGCAGTTGCTGTAACCCATTCCAATATAGGAACGAAAAACTTGATTGCGCGATGCAATCTTGCGCAGCGCGAGCAACGTTTCATGTTCGCCACGTTGCGAGAACTGACCATTGTTTGTTGGATCATCGATCACCAACGGCGACTTGACGCGGATCGACGCAGGAATTGTTGCAGTCATCAAGTCTTCCAACGAACCAAATCCAAGATCAGTCAGCATTGATGCGACATCTGCATCGCTTGGACCGAGATGGCGACGGACAAACGTGTCGGTCGGATCAAGCAGTCGACTGTGAGTTGCGGGCGAGGAGTTGGTACGGGGAGTTTCGAGCATGGACATTGGTTTGATGAGTATAGGAAGGGGGCGAGGTTGGATGAATAGGTGGCACCTGCGAATAATTGCACGCTTCATTTGAAACTTCTTCCGACCCTGATTCAGCCGTAGTCAGTGCCTTATAAGCGGCGGCCTGTTTCTGGGCTCCTGTCAGTACTCCTCGGCAAGCGTTACAGATCCACAAGGACCTTCGAGTGGCTCGACACGAGTCATTCGCGGAGGGAGTTGGGGATTTGGTTCGTCGTTCTGTCGCGCATCGCGGCGCTACAGCTTCACTCCTAATTTCGTTGATGAAGGTGGACACGGCTTTCGTGTCGCGCGGAATTGTCTCTGAGAAATAGAGTAGATCCGGTTTTGCAAAACCTGATCCACGAGTTGTTTTTGATCGCTGAATGAGCTTGGAATCCAATCTTTCCCTGCTACTCACGATGCGGTTAGGCAAGAAATTCGGGCTCTTTTTTCAATCGACGCATTTCGCATGCGATCATCGCTCGCATACTCTTGAGGCATGCGATTCGACTACGCGGTATGGAAGAGCCTGCCTGGAATTCTTGGACTGGGCTATTTCATGCAAACTC
>CAJCCX010000299.1 GCA_903961015.1 uncultured bacterium | reverse complement strand
GCTTCGAGTCGTAAATCCCGCACTCGAAAAATATATTTCGTGGCCTTGGTTTATTGCAAGCCAATTTGCATTTGGAATCGCTTGCGGTTGGTGGGTCAGTCGAGGCGAGATGGTTTCGACTATGACTGGCAAGACACTTGCGCAGCGCCTTCGGATTGAACGCGGAGGTCAGAAGTGATGAAATTGCGCATGTCAAGATTTCTTTCGTGCTTATCGATTCTCGCGTTCCTTGGATGCGATCGAATGCCAGGGAAACCCCAAGAGGCCACTCCTATTGTGATTGGATCGCCAGCTTGGACTCAATCGACTTTCAACACAAACTGCCGAGGTTGCCATTCTCAGGGAGCAGAAGGTGCTGCAATTCCGCTGATTGATGCTGGATATTGGAAAGTTGCCACTGATGCGCAAGTCATTCAAGTCCTTGAGCAGGGGCAGGGAGTTTTGATGCCGAGCTATTTGGATTCCAATGGTGGACCACTGAGCTCAGATCAAATTGCTGCGTTTGTCAAAGGCATGAGAACTCTGTGGGGGGATGGTTCCTCTGGTGGTCAAGGTGGAATTTCTGGGACAGTTGTTGCGGGAAATGCTTCTGCGGGATCGCAAGTCTTTGCTTCAGCATGCGCGTCGTGCCACGCAGCGGGAGGTTCTGCAGGCAGCGTGACTGATCCGATGTATCTCAAATTGATTTCGAATCAAGGGCTTTGGAGTGCCGTCGTCTATGGCCGCGCTGCTCTTGGAAGTCCTGCTTGGAATCAACCGATGCCCAAACATCCAAATGGACTAACGCCGACAGAAGTTGCAGATGTTGTGTGCTGGATTGCACAATCAAGACCAATGTCTTCGGCAAATGCACAAGTGAATTCAATACCCAAAGATAAGAATGTGAGTGATTCAAAATGAGCGACGACAGCAAAGGCGAAACGAAGAAAGAAGGATGCGCTGGATGTGATTGCGGTGGTGGCGGTGGGGCTGGCGGAAGTCTTCCTCCCGTTGCACAACAAGATGCTCGCCGCGGATTCATGTTCAAGTTTGGTGCTGGATTGCTGGGAATCGGCGGAATTCTTGCGGCCGTACCAATTGTTGGATACATCATTGGCCCAGCACGAAGTCGATATCGCAACGAATGGGTCGATCTGGGTGTAACCACACTTTACCCTTCCGGCCAAACTCGTTTCGCGACATTCCTCAATCCAATCCGACAGCCGACAGATGGCGATGCTGCAAAAACTGCATGTTGGGTTCGCTGTGTTGAAGCTGGAAAGTTTCAAGTCTTCGCAATCAACTGCGCGCACTTGGGATGTCCTGTTCGTTGGTTCGAACAATCAAAACTTTTTATGTGCCCGTGTCACGGAGGGGTCTATTATCAGGATGGAACTCGTGCCGCCGGTCCGCCACCACGTGGACTCTTTGAATACAAGTGGAAAGTCGAAGGCGGAAAACTTTTGATCGACGCAGGGCGATTGCCAGGCTTGGAAGAATCGGTATGAACCGCGAAGCACTCATCCAAATTGTAAAGCAACCTGTGCAGTGGATTGAAGACCGCACTGGTGTTATTGCGTTCAGCACTCCATTGCTTTCTCACCATGTTCCTCGCAGTGCGAAATGGTGGTACGTCTTTGGCAGCGCCACTCTGATGTTCTTCACGATTCAGATCGTGACCGGTGTTTGTCTTGGAACAATGTATGCCCCGAGTGCTTCAAATGCCTGGGAAAGCCTTCGATATATCGACGAGGAAATTCCGCTTGGTTGGATGTTGCGTGCATTGCACGGGTGGTCCAGCAGTGCGATGGTTGTGATGATGGCAATCCATATGTTGCAAGTTTTCATGCACGGATCATTTAAATTTCCGCGTGAGTTGAACTGGATCACAGGCGTCTTTTTGTTGTTGACCGTGCTTGCGTTGGCTTTCACAGGACAGGTGATGCGATGGGATCAAGATGCATATTGGGGACTTGGAATCGGCGCAGCAATCGTGGACCGAGTTCCGGTTTTTGGCGATCAGATGCGTGCATTGATGTTGGGCGGGCCAATCATTGGCGGTGAAACTCTCAATCGATTCTTCGCTCTGCATGTTTTCATTCTTCCAGGTGCTGCAATTGGACTTGTTGGAGTCCACATGGCTCTGATCATGAAGAACGGAATCAGCGAAATGCCTAAGCCCGGCGAAATTGTTGTGCCCTCGACATATCGCAAGGGATTCGAAGAGCGCATGGAAAAATCGGGCGTACCTTTCTTTCCTGATGCAGCTCAGCGCGACATGGTTTTCTGCGGAGTTTGCCTGATTCTTCTCGTGTTTTTGGCCGCGTATTACGGTCCATTTGGTCCTGGTGGAATGCCAGACCCGACATTGATCAATACAAATCCACGACCCGATTATCCCTTCATGTGGATCTTCGGCGCGGTCAGTCTGCTTCCACCTGCGTCAGAGACCGCGATCATGTTGATTTCCCCAGTTGTGGGCATTGTCATCTTGGTTGCTGTTCCATTTCTTTCCAACTCTGGTGAGCGCGCTCCAAGTCGTCGCCCTGGAATGATGCTTCTGGCAGTCTTCGTAGTTATGGCAATCGTCGCATTGACATGGGAGGGAGTCACAAGCCCATGGTCGCCAGTCATGGATGGTTGGTCTGCGCTTCCAACTCCAACGCAATTTGTGAAGGGTCGCACTCCTCTGCAAATGCAAGGCGCAGTTGTCTTTCAATACGCGCAGTGCCGAAACTGTCATGAGCTTGGCGGATTTGGTGGCAAGCGCGGCCCTGCGCTTGATGAGATCGCAACTCGTATGTCTCCAGATCAAATCGTGCGACAAGTTCAGCAAGGAGGAGGCAACATGCCAGCCTTCGGCAAGAATCTCAATAGTGCTCAAATGACTGCAATTGTGGGCTTTCTTAGCACGCTTCGCCCCGAAAATGAAGCTGACTCCTCCATTCCTGGCGCACAATTGCCACTGCCGATTAAGTCGCCTCTGGTTGTTAATTCACCATTCACTGGAACAGGAGTGCCAGCGGAAATTTCAGCTGGCGTTTCATCGCGCTGAGCGCGGCCACAGCCATTTTCAGTAGTTGGAACATCGATCCATGGTTGGTGGTTGCAATTGCTTTGTCTTCGCTCTTGTATCTGCGAGGCGTGCGCGGAATCGTTGGACGTGTCCGCGGATTTCCAACTTGGAGACCAAAGTGTTTTGCAGCGGGAGTGACTGTTCTCTTTCTTGCACTGGCTTCGCCGATTGATTCGATCGGTCACATGTTGCTGTGGGTTCACATGGTCCAACACTGGTTGTTGATCATGATCGCTGCGCCATTGATTCTCTTAGGTTCGCCAGGAATCCCCATGCTTCGAGGGTTGCCCAAGGTTGTGCGCAGACAAGCGCTTGGTCCATTTATCGCAAGTCCTTTCGTGCGACGATGTCTCACGCTGCTGTTGAATCCATTCACAGGGTGGATGGCGTTTGCACTTGTCAACTGGATTTGGCACTATCCACTTTTTTATGGCGCAGCGCTGGAATCAACGCTGGTTCACCGATTCGAACACGCCTCATTTCTTGCAGGATCCATGTTGTTTTGGTGGCAGATCATTGCGCCGTGGCCGTGGAAAGCGCGTTGGGCAGATGCGGCATTGGTCGTCTATCTGCTTGCGGCAGATGTACAGAACACCATCTTTTCTGCAATCGTCACTTTTTCAGATTCCGTGCTGTATTCAAACTATCTTGCAACTGCGCCAGCACTTGGATGGGATGCGCTTCGAGATCAGCGAATGGCTGGCGCATTCATGTGGACCGCAGGTCAAGTTGTCATGCTGCCGGCGGCGATCTTTCTGATCTTGCGTGCGTTAAAAATAGTACGTCCGAAGCCGTTCGTTGCGCGTGAGAGACCGGCGACAGTTTCACATCTGACGGAACCCTTTGATCTGCTCCGGGTTGCTTGGATTGGTTCGTTTCTGCGCAAGCGTGCTGCAAGAGAATCAATTCGATGGACTTTGGCATTGATTGCATTGATCTTGGTCATCGACGGTTTCTTTGGACCAGCAGATGCGCCATCAAATATGGCGGGAACACTTCCTTGGACTCACTGGCGTGGCTTGGTCGTGATCGCACTTTTATTCGGCGGCAATTTTCTTTGCATGTCTTGTCCTTTGATGGCGCCACGCAATCTGATGCGTCGTTGGTGGAAACCTCGCTTTCGCTGGCCAAGCGCGTTGCGATCGAAGTGGCTTGCTGTTGGGCTTATCGCAATCTGGTTGATTACATATGAAGCCTTTGATCTCTGGTCAAATCCAAGGGCGACTGCATTTATATTCGTTGCATATTTCGCAGCAATTCTGATGATCGATGGACTCTTTCGAGGGGGAAGTTTCTGCAAATGGGTCTGCCCAATTGGGCAATTTCACATGACGCAAAGTTTAGTTTCTCCACTTTCAGTATCAGTGCGAAACACTGCTCTATGTGCAACATGCATAGGACGAGAGTGCATTCGCGGATCGGGTTCTGGTCATGCGAAGTCTGCGAGTGTCTCGTTAAGCATTTCGGTTCCCGGTTGCGAATTAGAACTTTTTCAACCTGCCAAGCGCGGAAATTTGGATTGCACATTCTGCTTGGACTGTGTTGATGCTTGTCCACATGACAACGTTGGAATCCTGACGCAATCGCCAAGCGTTGCTTTGACTGATCGACGATGGGGTTCTTCTATTGGACGTGTCGCTTCTCGTGTAGATGTCGCTGCAATGCTTGCGCTCTTGTCATTCGGGGCTTTCGCGAATGCTGCTGGAATGACTGGGCCTTGGCTTGATCTTGTTGCTGCGGTGACAAATTCATTCGAGCTGACATCCACTATCGCAATTGAAGCAGCTATGACATCCGTGGCAATCATTGTTCTGCCTGTGATCATGATGTCTTGTGCGGCTTTGATTTCATCTCGCATTTGCGGAATCTCACTGCGCGAATCTCTCTGTGTCGGTGCGCACGCAATCGTTCCCATTGGTGCATCCATGTGGTGCGTTCATTGGTTTTTTCATCTTGCAACCAGCGCTTCCACCGCGATTCCTGTGATGCAACGAGCATTGAACGATGTAGGACTTGCTTGGTTTGGTGAACCAGAATGGGCAGAGTCCTGCTGCGGACCAGTTCCATCATGGTTGCTACCTGTAGAACTAGTGCTGCTGCAGCTTGGGCTTGTGGTTTCTGGCTGGATGGTCTGGCGGGGAAGTGCTCAGCGGACAGGTCGCCGTGCAATCTTGGCAAGTATTCCTTGGTGGACACTCTCACTCATCTTGTGGTTTGTTGGAGTCTGGATTGTCTTTCAACCAATGCAAATGCGAGGGACTTCAACGCTATGAGCTTTCGCGCTTCAATCCGGTGGATCGCATGCGGACTTGCGGTTGCGTGCTGCTTGCGAACGCATGCTGATGGAGGTGCGGTTGTTGATCGTGGTCGATACGGTGTCTATGACGCGACTATTTTTCTGTCGCCAGTTCCACCGAGTACCGGCGTAATAGATTTTTCTATTTTGCTTTCTCGCAGCGGTGAACCTCAGCTGAGCGTTCCAGTACATGTTCGCGCGGAAGGTCCAAACGGTGCGTGGACTGAAGGTCAGATGCACGATGCAGACTCTGGAAATCATTTACTTCGCGCATGTTCGTTGACGCTGGGATCATCTGGTCCTTGGCGAATTTCTATCCAAGTCGGTGAAAACACGGCAGATTTTAGATCGTTCGAGATATCTGTGAATCCTGCACCTCCACCATGGCGCGCATCATTGCCTTGGATGATCCTGTGGATTCCAGTGGCACTCTTGTTGGTTGCAAGAGAAATTCTCGTCGCTGGCCAGCGCCGACGCAGAGGCGCGTGGGATGATTCAAATCACTTTTCTGCGACTATCCTTCGATGACCATGACTCCAAGTGATCGTGTTATTCAAAGAGATTTGTCGAACGAGGAACTCTCGAAGTTGTATCGAATCGACGACTTCGAAGAAATCGCTCACGAACGCCTTTCACAAATGACATTCGCTTATTACGCCGGCGGAGCTGGCGATGAACGCACATTGTCGCGCAATCGATCTGCATGGGAGGCAATCTCGATTTGGTATCGAGTGATGGTCGATGTCTCCAAGCGATCGCCTGCAACAACGATGTTGAATATGCCTTTGTCATTCCCATTGCTTGTTGCACCTACGGCACTTCATAAAATGGCGCATCGTGATGGTGAAGTTGCGACTGCTCGTGCATGCGGTGCTTCAGGAGTTCCGATGGTTGTCAGCAGTCTTTCGACAACATCGATCGAAGAAATTTGCGCTGCGGCTCGCTCTCCGATACTTTTTCAGATGTACATCGGTCAAGACCGCGGTTTTTTGACTGATTTAGTGCGGCGTGTTGAGCAATCTGGCTGCGTTGCATTGCAATTGACGGTGGATACTCCAGTCTGGGGACTGCGAGAACGAGAAATGAAAACTGGATTTTGCGTTCCACCAGACATGAGCATCGTCAATCTGGAGCGAAAAGGTGATGGGCCCAAAGGTCATACAGGAGTTGGCATTGGAGAGACTTTGGGTTGGACAATCACCCCGAACTTGTGCTGGAAAGATCTGGAGTGGCTCTGCGGACTGACGAAACTTCCTGTGATGGTGAAGGGAATCTGCAGAGCCGATGATGCCTTGACCGCTGTGCGATGTGGTGCGAAGGGGATCGTTGTCAGCAATCATGGTGGCCGTCAACTTGATGGCGCACCACCGACTGCCGAGTCATTGCCGCGCATTGCGCAAGCGGTTGCAAGTCGCGTTCCGGTTCTCGTCGATGGTGGGATTCGTCACGGCGGAGACATCCTGAAGGCTTTAGCGCTTGGCGCTACAGCTGTTCAAATTGG
>CAJCCX010000298.1 GCA_903961015.1 uncultured bacterium | reverse complement strand
GAAGTGCAGGGGACATCATCAATGTTGTTGGCCCGATTGTTGCGATCGGAAATAATTCTGAAGCTTTGATTGTCAACGCAGGTCTTGGAGAAATTTCCTTTGGTGGCGATATCGGTGCTTTGACGAAACGCCTTTCTGCGCTGACATTGACAGCTACGAATACAACTTTTGCTGGAGACGTCTTTGTTGTTGGCGATCTGAATGTCGGAAATATCTCATTAACAGGACCGACAACCTTGGAGACAAATGGACTTCTGACAGTTGGATCGATTGTTGGTGTTGGATTTGCACTCGATCTTGTGGCGAATGCAATTTCGATCACGAACACCATTTCAAATGTTTCGGTTCTTACGATTCGTAACGTTGCTTTGGATGGCGACATTTCGATCGAGGGTCTTTCGACCTTTGATATTTCACAAAGCGAATGGGACTTGATTCAGTCTTCGGTGAACTCTGTTGTTCTTGGCAGCCTCGTCAATACAGGAGCCATCACGGTGGCGGGACCGTGGATCAACAACCGCGCAGTGACTGTGAACTTTCTGTCAGGTGGCGCCGGTGAATTCAATATTGATGGAGCTATCAGTGGCACAGGCAGTTTGACTGTGCGCGGATCTGGAAACACTACTCACATCAACGCCGATGCAACGCAGAGCTTCTTCGACATCACTGATTCTGTTGTTGTTGGCGGCGGCACTGGCACTCGCACCCTCACCGCAACCGGAGTGGGTGGCATTGTGATTAACAGCACAGGATTTATTGATGGGATTTCGGCCGACGCAGCCACAACCAGCTTGGCGCTATTGACAACATTTGCAACCGCACCAATTAGTCTCACTGGCACATTCACCGCAGTGGGTGGTAGTGAATTGACCAGCCTCACCATGAGCGGCAATGGTGGCGTGGACGCGGGCACAATCACTTTGGCTGCAAGCGGCACAATTCTCGGCGCGCTTTTGGCAGACGTTGCTGCTGGCATCAATCTGAATTCCAGCGCGGGCACTCTGACCGCGGCCTCAATGCTCTTTGGAGAAGATACAACCCTGACAGGCGCAACAACTCTCGTAGCAACCGCTGGCGATATCGACTTTGGAACTGATCCCGCAACAGCAACGCTCAGCGGTGCATTTGGGATCACTCTCACCGCGAGTGGAAATGCGACCTTCACTGACTTAATCACTCTCACTGGTGCTGCTGGTTCATTTGCTTTCACTGGGAACAATCTGACACTCAATGGCGTCGGAACCAACGCAATTGCCACCACGATGACTGTGACAAATGCCGGACTCTTCACGACATACAACGGAGGTCTCGCACCGACTGGAGCAGACTTGGTTGTGGGAAGTGACTTCGTACAAAATGGCGAAGGCCTCAACAGTATCGGCGGCAACATCACAAGCACGAATGATGGAATCTCATTCGCAACTGGCGTCACGCTGACCAACAATGTGACAATGACAAGTGGTCTGCTCGCAGGCGATGACATCTCCTTCGCGACGGCAATCCGCAGCGACGTGAGTACAACGCGTGATCTCACCTTGACCGCTGGATTGGGCGATATCGCTCTGAATGATGGCACGAGCACAACCACTCTGCTTGACGCAATTCTGATCAATTCGGCGCGCAATGTTGTTGTAGGAGATGCGATCACCGCAACCAGCTTCATTCAACTTGCGGGAACTGGCTCGACGACTTTTGCAGGAACTCTTCTGCTCACTGGCGCATTGACGGTGAATGCGGGAACAAGTCTGGGCAACACCATCACATTCGCCAGCACTGTTGGAAGTGTCACAGCGAGTTCTGTAAGCCTGAACACTCTGGCCAGCAGTGCGCGCGCAACTCCAGCAACTGTTGCGACGATTGTCAGCGGTGGGAATATCGTTTTCAGTTCAGGCACATTTGACATGGGTCTCAATCAGAAACTTACGGGGCTTGGCAATATCACTATTGGTGGGTTGCTACCTGCTACGAACGCCACCACCGTGACTCTCGGCGACGTCAATGCAGTGGGCAATCTGAGCGTCAACTCTGACGCAATCAACTTGCGTGCGCGAGCATCTGGGCCAATCGTGACGAACACTGGCGGAACAATCACGGATCCAATGGTGGATTACATCGTGGGTGGTCGAGTCTTCTTCAGCGTTGCTCCAGTGATGATTGGCAGTGGCGGACGCGCAGTCTTTGCGAACACCTCAGGCAACATCGATGCAAATGGAACACTTGGCGGATTCGTGACCTCGATCTATCAATCACCGATCACAGTCGGGTTACTGACAGGAACAGGTGGTCAGATTCTGGATCTGAGCGTGGTGAATTCCGTGGCTCTAGTCAATCCTGCCAACATCATTCCGCCACAAATGTCGATTCTTCCGCCGATCGGCGTGTTTGGAAGTTCTGATGAACTTGAACAAAATGAAAAGAAGAAGCCCAAGCCAGAAGCGCAGGGATCTAAGAAGACGGCATCAGAGACCCCCAAGACAGCGCCTGGAATTCCTGTTGCTCTGCGATAAATATCGAAGGTGCTTCCTTTGCAAATAAAGAAGTCACGACTTGAATGGTCGCCGCGCAACGACAAACGCTAAATTTGCAGTTATGGCAACTCGTCCCGCAAAGTGCATCGCAAAAAATGTGCAGAAAGCAGCACGCTCTGCGCTTGACGCTGGCGACGGAATATTGCGGCTTGCTCCGACGTGGGTTCCACGATCTTTCTTACAACCTGGCAAGCGACTGAAACTTCATCCAGATGATTTGTATGCATTCGGACTTCACAGAGGTGGAATCGATGAGCGATGGTTCGGTTCGACAACTGAAGCTGCCAATGACAATCGCACAATCAACGAAGGACTCAGCGCGGTCATTCATGATGGAAAGAGTTTTCTGT
>CAJCCX010000297.1 GCA_903961015.1 uncultured bacterium | reverse complement strand
GTCGAGCGTTACAACAATCAGACAACATGGTGGGGTGGAAATCTGAAAGGCGTTGCAGTGAATCCTGTGGTCTTGTCAGTTCCAAATAAATTGGTCTACTCGATGCACGACTATCCCAAGAGCGTTTATGCGCAGACGTGGTTCAACGATCCAACCTATCCAAACAATCTTGACGATGTCTGGCAGTCACACTGGGGATATATTTTCCTCAATCAGACCGCACCATTGTTGCTTGGTGAGTTTGGAACGAATTATGTGACCCTAAGTGACCAGCAGTGGCTGGACAAGTTGACGGACTATATCGACGGCGATTTCAATCTCGATGGAACGCGCGAACTTGGATCGGGCCAAATGGGAATGAGCTGGACATACTGGTCACTCAACCCAAACAGTGGCGACACCGGAGGCATCTTGGGAGATGACTGGACAACGGTGAACACGTCAAAAATGGCAGCTATTCAAGCAAGTCTCGCTCCACTCATTGGATCGGGCGCCGCACCGACACAGACCATGACTTTCCCCGTGAATCTTTCAGCGGCGGCAAGCGGGCCTGTCACTGTCGCGTGGACCACAAGCGATGGAAGTGCGATCGCAGGAACCAACTATCTCGCAGCATCAGGAACACTGACATTTGCTGTCGGTGAAGTCACCAAGAGCATCCCCATTGCAATCCCAAGTCAAACATATGCGGGACCAAAGCAGTTCACAGTGCGACTTGCGACGGCATCAGGTGCAGTGTTGGCTAATGCGACAGCGATAGGAACGATTCAGCGCTGCCCCGCGGATGGCAACTCGGACGGAATTGTGAATGGCAATGACCTCAGTTTGTTTATGTCGAGTTGGGGAGCGCCCTCCGTGTTCGATTTCAATAATGATGGCACAACAAATGGTTCGGATCTAACAACACTTCTACAAGATTGGGGAAACTGCCAATGAAATTACTTCTTACTTCAACAGCGTCCTTACTTTTCATCGCAGCGACTGCATTAGGTCATGGATCGATGGCCGATCCGATCAGTCGAACATATCAAGGTTTTCTAGAGAATCCGCAAACTCCACAGAGCAACGCAGTTCTTGCCGCGATCTCTGTGGGCGGTACGCAAGCGTTCTATGACTGGAACGAGGTCAGTCGAAACATTTTGGATTACAACTATCAAGCTGTGATTCCAGATGGACAAATTCCAAGTGCTGGCAGAACGAAATATGCTGGACTGAATCTCACACGCACTGATTGGCCTGCGACGATGGTGGTTGCGGGTTCGAGGGTTTGTCGTTTTTATACGACAACTCCTCATGATCCAAGTTTCTTTAAGGCGTATATGACGCGCGATGGATACGACCCAAATCAGCCATTAAAATGGTCAGATTTGGCGGAGATTCCAGGCGCAGAGACGGCGAGATTGTCGGGACCTTGCAACCAAGGTGGCGAAACGTGCCACTGCGAGACAGGCGGCTCGAACTATTACATGACGCTGCAGTTCCCGCAGAGAGTCGGACGTCATGTGCTCTATGTTGCGTGGCAACGGATCGATCCTAATGCAGAGGTTTTCTTTTCAACAAGTGATGTTGACTTCGGCGGAGTGGATTATGGCGCTCCTCCCCCACCGCCAGTCATCTCTGCGATCGCAAGCTTTTCTCTCACCCAACAGTGGGGCGGAGGCGGAGAAGGAAATTTCCTCATCACAAATAACACGCAGCAACCCATTCAAGGATGGACTCTGGAGTTTGATTGGGTCGGACAAATTTCAAATGTATGGAATGGAACGTTAATAAGTCGTGTCGGCAATCACTACACGGTGAAAAATGTTTCTTACAACGGAGCTATTGCGCCAGGCGGAATCATTAATGTCGGATGCGTAGCGACATTTGCGACCACTGATCCGCTTCCGACAAATGTCGTTGCATTTGGAGGCGGTGGAGCGATACTGCCAATTGTTTCGAGTCCTGGAAAAGCAAGTGCTGCAGTTGGAAATTCTTTCACGTATCAAATCACATCGAGTGGTACGCCAACATCTTTCTCGGCGACTGGATTGCCTGACGGGCTTTCGGTCAACGCAGACACCGGAATCATTTCGGGTGTTCCAACAACTGCGTCGCTCTGCGTTGCATCAATTCGTGCGACAAATGCCAATGGAACCGGCGTAAAACTGCTTACTTTGACAGTGATTCCATGCCAAGGCGATGGCAACTCCGATGGCCAAGTTGACGGAAATGATTTGACCCAATTGTTGAATCAATGGGGACAAGGGTCTGCATATGACTTGAACAATGACGGAATTACAAACGGTGGAGATCTGACACTCGTTCTACAAGGATGGGGTACATGCCCATGAAAAAATACTTACTCACGCTTGTCTATGTTCTTTTCGCAGCGTCGCCATCATTTGGCGGAGCCACCTTCACGTTCACTGATCAGTGGACAACGGGAGGTCAAGGAAATTTTCATGTCACCAACAATACTTCCCAGACTCTGCAAGGATGGACGTTAGAGTTTGATTGGGGAGCGAACATCACCAGCGCATGGAACGGCGCGGTGGTGACACGTGTTGGGAATCACTACACGGTTGGAAATCTTTCCTGGAACGCGACGCTCGCACCCGGCGCATCGGCTGATGTCGGATGTGTTTTTACAACGACAACACCAGGAGTTGTGCCAACAGGCTTGATCTTCAGCGGAGGATCGAGCGTGAGTGTTCCTGTAATCTCGAGTTTGACAACTGGGTCAGCGCGAGTTGGTCAACCGTTTACATATCAAATCACAGCGACAAATAGTCCAACTAGTTTTGGCGCGACAGGTTTGCCAACGGGCTTAACGGTTTCGACTTCAAGCGGGCTGATCTCTGGAACGACTACAAATTCAGGCAGTTTTACAGTCAATTTGCAAGCAACCAATGCTGGCGGAACTGGATCTGCGATGTTGGCACTTGCGGTTTCAAACTGCCCTGCCGATGGAAATGGAGATGGGTCTGTCGATGGATCTGACCTTGCGTCGATGCTGAGCGCGTGGGGACAACCATCTGCATATGACATCAATCATGACGGCATCACAGACGGCAGC
>CAJCCX010000296.1 GCA_903961015.1 uncultured bacterium | reverse complement strand
GAAGCGCAATTGTGATTGCACTTTTCCATCATCAAGCGTTTCTTGTTCAAGCGCCTTCGCGTTTTCTTTGACGAATTCAACAAGAATTGCAGCGCAACCCTTCGCTTCACCAATCCCTTCGAGCAAAGGCTTTCCCATTTCGCGGCTGATGAGTGCTCCAATTTCTTCCGCACGCGCCTCCATCTGAACAGCAGCAGATTTGATTGCTTGCGCACGCGCACTCAGTCCCATTGCAGCCCAACCAGCTTGCGCCGCGCGCGATCGCGCAACGACCTGTGGGATTGCCTGAACTGGAGTGATGGCAATTTCGCCGACAACATCCCCACGAGCGGGATCTATTGATTGGAGCATCTGGATCATGTTTGCCAATGTATGCGATGATGATCAAGTGCCGCACGCTGCTGAATCTCCAGCCGTCATTTCCGCAGTTGATGCGCGGCGAGTCTTGTTGCATCTGCAACGGCTGGGAAGTTCTCCGACTTGTTCAAATGCGAAGTCGGTTCAATCAATGGTCGATCGACTTGGATATGTGCAAGTTGATTCGATCAATGTTCTCGAACGAGCCCATCACATGATTCTCGGCACAAGGCTGGATGGCTATCGTCCAGAGCACCTTGCGCATTCGCTCGAAGGCACGCGGACTCTTTGGGAGCATTGGACGCACGATGCGTGCATCATTCCAACAAAGTGGTATCCACATTGGAAGCATCGATTCGTTCGATACGGTGTGCGCGTTGAAGGCAGCAGTTGGTGGGCTGCACAATTTGGTGATGACCCTTTGAAAACAATTCGGCGCACACTTGCGCGCGTGAAGCGCGATGGTCCGCTGAAGGCGCGCGATTTTGAGCCGCCCAAAAACCATCGCAGTGCAGGTTGGTGGGAGTGGCATCCAGAAAAAGCAGCGCTCGAATATTTATGGCGTAGCGGAAAATTAGCAATCGCCCGTCGCGAGCGCTTTGAAAAAGTCTACGACCTTGCAGAGCGGGTTTTTCCAGACGCATATGGACTTGCGCAAAGTTCTCAAGCAACTCACATTCAATGGGCATGCAGCGAAGCGATTGCACGAATTGGAATCGCAACGCCAACAGAGATCGCAAGATTTTTCTCGGCAGTCACGCTTGTGCAAGCTCGTGCGTGGTGTGTCCAAGCAGTTGCGCGCGGAGAATTGATTGAAGCAGTTGTTCCAGATGTGCGACAAGGAATGAAACCAACAAAATGCGTGGCGCTGAAAAATTGGAAGACGCTTTGCCTCGCGCCAAACTCCCATCGCATCGACCTCTTATCTCCATTTGATCCAGTCATTCGAGAACGCGCGCGTGTCGAGCGGCTCTTCGGATTTGATTACCGATTTGAAGCATTCACTCCTGCGGCGAAGAGGGTCTTTGGCTATTACGTTTTGCCGATGCTTGAAGGCGACGCGCTCATCGGCAGAGTCGATCCCAAGTTTGATCGCGCCAAAGGCACGCTCATTGTGCGTGGTCCGTGGTGGGAACCTGGAGTGAAAGCCACCAAAGTCCGAATCCAAAAATTAGAACTTGCAATTGATCGACTCGCAGCACGTATTGGCGCAGGGAATTGGACGATGTCTCTTTGAACTCCATTACAACAGCGCGAAAAAATCTGGGCAACGGAAGGCCTCGCACTCGTTTGCCTCTCACGCAAAAATAATCTGAGTTACCCTCTTGTTGTGGATTTGATCTCAACAAACGACAACGAATCAAATCACTCCCCAAAGGGTCCGCTTCTGGTTCTCGCAATTGCGGCTCTGGGAGTTATCT
>CAJCCX010000295.1 GCA_903961015.1 uncultured bacterium | reverse complement strand
ACGCGATGGATTAGATTTCGTTCGCAGAATTGTCGGTGGGGCACCCAAGTGGTTGAAACCCAACGGATCAATTCTTGTTGAGATCAGTTCGAGTCAAGGCAAATCAGCAACTGCAATTGCTGCGGACCTTGGATATCGATCAATTCGCATACTTCCAGATTTAGAAGGGCATCAAAGAATCTTGGCGGCGGTTCGGCCAAGTTAGTTGTCAAAATTGCGATTGGTCGTTTATTCTGGTGCGCCTAAGGCTTTGCGTACTTCTTCCAATAAAACGCTTGCCTGAAACGGCTTGAAAAGAAAATTATTCAGCCCATCTTGCGTGGACCTGACGATGGAATGATTTGGGTCATATCCAAATCCGGTCATCATCAGGAACGCACAATTCGGCGTGCATTCTCGAGTACCGCGAAAAACTTCATACCCGTTGCGATCGGGCATTCGAACATCTGAGATAACGAGTTCGAATGGACGGCCTTCATCTTTCGCGCGTCGGACGAGTTCGAGAGTTGCGCCGCCATCAGCGCGATTTTCCACAATTCCGCCTGCTTCCTGCAGAAGTCCTTGAATAGTCTCTCGAACATTCGCATCATCATCGGCGACAAGAATGCGTTTGCCTTTGATGTACGGATCAACGCTGCGGTCGCGCGGAAGTCGATCGATTCCCAGCACAGATTGTGGTCCAGATGTTGCGCCTCGGATGCGTGCGCCAAGGGTTTCAAGCGCAGCTTCGAGATTTTCATACGCACCAAGTTTTCCTGCAGCAAGATCGCGTGTTGCGTCGCGCAGACGTTGCTGCGGCACGATCATTTCTTCGCGTAGTGTCAGTGATACTCGGGCACTCGTCGTGGATCGCTCAACAATCAGCATGTCAAGAATATTGAGGGCCATGGCTTGATAGCGTCCATATGTTTCAAGCGCCATGCGATCTTCATCGGAGAATGCATCGGCTTGAATTGATTCCACATTGACAACACCAATGACACGATCGCGCAGAAGTAGGGGAACAGTCAAACTCGAACGCGCTCCAGGAAGTCCTGGGATATAGAGTGGATCCGCATCAAGGTTGCGCCCGATGTAACTCTCACCCGTCGAGGCAACAAGTCCAGAAATGCCGTTGCCAGTTCCACGTGCAAAGATCGATTCGCCAATTCGAAGCGGATCGATACCGTGGCCGATCACAAGTTCCAACTGTTCTGTTTTTCGATTGCGAAGCCGCACTTCAAATGGTTGATCCGCAAATTGCGTACGCATCGTGTTGGCAATCTTGCCTTCAAGCAGCGCAAGTCGTTCTGCGACATTGAGAGGATTGACGATCTGAGCATCGAGATCTAAAAGGTCTGCCCCAGCAAGATCGATCGCTTCGAGTCGTTCGCTCAGTCGGGTGCGATTCGTGACGTCAAAGAGAATCCCAGTTGCACGTCGATTGGATGTAGGTGAGATCATCACTTCGAAAAACTTGGGACCAGATGCGAAACGCTTGCGCAGATGCAAAGTTGGAGAACTCTTGAATTGCACAATTGCTTCAGAGCAGAGTTCGGTAAAAACGCGAAGAGTTTCGGGGGAATGTTCTGCGAGACGCGAACTCATCCAGACAATTTCCCCTGCGTGATCAACGACGCCAACTCCTGCTCCGACGTTGTCGAAGAAGTCTCCAGAATCGTGGCGGAAAGGATGTGGCGCAGACTCAGCCATAGATAGGAGAGTGTACGGTTCGATTACACTCTCGATTCTTCACAATGATCATCGTTGACCATGTTCACAAGTCATACGGCGCGTTCAAAGCGGTTTCCGACCTCTCGTTTTCGGTTCCCGCTGGATCGGTTTGTGGTTTTTTAGGCCCAAATGGTGCGGGAAAAACCACCACAATTCGCATGCTTGCAGGGGCAATTCAGCCAAATGCGGGAAGACTGGTCCTTGCAGGCAAAGATGTGCGAACGGATTCGCGTTCTTCGCGCGGTCAATTGGGATATTTGCCAGAATCGAATCCGTTGCCATCCGAACTGACCGTTCGTGAGTACTTGAAATTTCGCTGCGAACTTTGGGGAGTCGAACGACCCAAGCGTCGTGCAGCAATTGACAGAGTGGTCGACCGCTGCGGTCTCGCAGAGGTTCGCAACAAACTTCTGGGATCTTTGAGCAGAGGATTTCGTCAGCGAGCGGGACTTGCCGCGGCTCTTGTCGCATCGCCGGCAGTTGTGATTCTTGATGAACCAGGAACAGGACTCGATCCAACAACCGCAATGTCGTTTCGTACTCTTGTTCGTTCACTGCGAGGCGAGCACACTGTTCTCTTCTCAAGTCACAATCTTGCGGAGGTCGAAGCGACATGTGATCATCTGGTGCTGATCGCACGTGGAAAACTTGTAGCCGACGGAAGTGCGATTGACCTTCGCCGTATCGGTGCAGTTGGAGTCCGATTTGAAATCGAATCCACGCACTGCGATCCTGTTGCGCTGTGGCAGATCGTTGGTGTGCTTGGAGTGCAGACACAGTCGATGCAAGATGGTTGGACTCGAATATCAGTTGAGATCGAGCCCAACGGAGAATCAATAGGAATTCCAACTGCGCTTGGCGAGTCTTTGCATTCGGCTGGCGGAATTATTCGACGATTTGAACGGGTAAATCCTGCATTGGAGGAGATTTTTCAACGACTGGTACGCGAACGTGGTGGCGATGTGTCAATCGAACGCATTGAGGGCCCATCTCAATGATGGGCGATGTGCTGACGATTGCTCGACGAGAATGCGCCGCGCTCTTTTTGACGCCGACTATCTGGGGCGCACTCGCAATTTTCGCGTTCGTTACTGGAGTCATCACGGGTATTGCAGTTCTTGTTCCTGGTTCACCTGCGGAATTGAGAACCGTTGCAGCAGCCGCTGGTTGGGCAATGCTCTTGACCGCTCCAGCGCTTTCGCTTCGGCCGACGACGGAAGAACGTCGCACAGGATTTTGGGAAGTACTTGCGACAAGTCCCGCAAGCGTTGGATCAATCGTTGGCGGAAGATATCTCGCGGGAATGATTGCGTTGATTCTTCTTTGTCTTGTCGGACTGGGAGGTCCTTATGCAGTGCTCGAATCTTTGGCGCGCCCAGATCTTGGTGAAGCATTATGCGCATCAAGTGGTGTGTTGTTGGCAGGATCGATGTATCTCGCATCTGGACTTTTCTTTGGATCAATTTCGTCGAGCGCAGCCGTCGCATATCTAGCCACTTTCTTTTCTTGGTTGATGGTGTTGATCTCTATCAGATCAATTGCTCCTGTTCTTCCAAGTGCACAAGCAGACATGCTTTTCGCCGCTGATCCAGTGAGAAGGCTTGAAGGATTTCTCAATGGAGAATTCGATTCATCGAATGTGTTGTATTTTCTTTGCATAACGGCTGGATTTCTAGCGGCAGCCGCGGTCATTCAATCGACAGAGGCCGAACGTGGAAGTCATCGTGGAGCGATCGCAATCAGATTGCGAGTGATTCTTGGTGTGGTCGGGGCATTCGCACTTGTTTTTGGTATCGCAGCCGCTGCACATGCGCCTTGGGCTCGAGTTTCCGTCGATGCGACGAAGAGTCGTGCATGGGTTCTGAATGAACAGACCAAGCGATTGGTCAGCGAATTGCCAGATGGTTGGCGCGCAACTTGGATTGCTCCAACTGGTGGATTGGATAAAGCGGTTGCGGGTCAATTGGACGAAGTGCTTGATGCGTTTACAAGTGCGCATTCCACTGATCAACCGCCGCACGAGAAAATTGATCCAACGACTGCGTCTGGCGCAATGCAATATTCGCAGTGGCTTGAAGATTTGGTGACGCGAAAGCGTGGACCGGTGCAAGATATGCACGACGCAGTTGCTGCTGGATTGAAGGAACTAGAAACTCTGGCGCAGTACGCATCAAATGAGTCGACTCGATTGACTCTGGTGATCGATCAATTGCCTACGGAATCTCCAGATCGAAAATATATTGAGCAGGTGAGAGGATCGCTGACGGCTCTTGCCAGCGGAGCTCCAGTTCTGACACAGACGATTCGTGCAATGCAAGTGGGACGACCTGATCGCGCACTCGCGGATTATTCCGAGACCGCAGAAGTCATCGCTGCAAATAATCGAGATTGGGCGATGCAGCTTGGATCTTTCTCAAATTGGCTTGTTCGTAGGGGTGCTGATGATGGATCGCCTGCAGTTGTTCGTGAACTTTCGCAGCGTGCGCGTCCGGAGTTGGGTGTGCGGACGCGTGCCTTGCTGCGAACGGTTGATGCACTTGATGTGTTGCCGAGCGATCCGCTGCAAGAAATTTCTGCTGGTCTTGCGATTGGCGGTGGCGTTGTTGTCGAATCTCCAAATGGGATTGTTTTTCTGCCAGACAGTGCTTTGGCGATCAACGCAGCTGACCAAGGAGCGACTGTTCGATTTGATCGGCGATATCGAATGGAACAATTGATTGATGGCGCAATTCGCAGCATCTTGGATGATCAGAAGCCTGAGGTGATCTTTGTACACGCCGAAGATCGTTCGATGTTGGTTTCAGCGGCGGATGGATTTGATTGCACTGCCATAAGTGATGCGTGTCGAGCAGCGCGAATCAGTGTGCGCGAATGGAGGATCACAGCTGAACCTCGACCGATTGTCACAGGTCGCACAGTTTGGATGATCATTCCAACAAGAACGGTTGCGGTCGAGAGAGATGCTCGTGAGAGAGCATTGTTGGAAGCGATCGGCGGGTTGGTCACCGCAGGCGAACCGCTGTTTTATTCACTTGGTCCAAGTCTTCGCCCACTTGCAGGTCGATCTGATCCGTGGAGCGAAATCGCAACAACACTTGGCGCTCGTGCAATTTCTGATGCGGTGATTGTCGATGACATCCCAGTTGCGGAAGGTCGAACAGAACGCCGTACAAAGATGGATGTGTCGGTGATTCCGTCGGATAATCCTTTGGCACAAGCGCTTGATCAACAGCGTCTGGGATTCTCAGTCGCAATTCCTGTGACAGCGATGGAATCCTCCATCGGCATAAGCAGCCAAAGTGTGCTCGCTGCACGTGAAGGCCCAAGTCGATCGGTTGAACGAGATTGGCGCAGACGGACTCCTGATCCGCGGTCCACAAAATTGATGACAGAGCCGACAAGTGTTGCCGTTGCGACTACTCGGCGTGATCCAGCGTCGAAATCACTTCGCGCGATTATTGTTGGCTCGCCATCGTGGATGGTCAGTTCGGTTGTCGACTCTGCGCGATCGCTTGGTGGAGGACGCGATGCACTGTTGAATCCAGGCAACCGTGAATTTGCCGTCAACGGAGTTCTGTGGCTCGCGGGTCTTGATCAGCGTTTGGGAAATAGTGGAAGTGGTCGAGAATCACCTAGAATTGGAGCACTTTCCGTTCGCAAGCGTTTGGAGTTCACAAGTGGATTGGCACTTGGAATTCCTGCTGCATCTGTGATGATTGGATTGATCATCTCGCTGTGGAGGTCCCGAAAATGAATTGGCGAACTATCTTTCTTCTTTGGGTCCTCGCAGCACTTGTGTGGATCGGTGGATGGTTTCTTTGGAGCATCTCTGTCGATTCGCGCACAGCGCAACTAGATGAAGGATTCGCTCCAGTCTTTGTCACTGGTTCGGTGCCGTGGTCGCAAATAGACCAGATCGAAATTTCTCGTGGTGGCGAGAATCATTTCGAATTCAAGCGCAGAGATGGTCGTTGGTTCCAAACATTGCCCTTTGAATTTCCAGTGGACACAGCACGACTGATGGAGGTTGTAGATCAAGCAAATGGATTGACTGCGCGTGCCGCGCTTGCGGATGTTGCCGGCAATACCAAAGAGTTGCTGGATTCCACAGGCTTGGGTGCAGATGCGCCGTTTGTGAAACTTGCATGGAAAGAAGGTTCGGTGAAGGTTCGATTCGGGCGTCGATTGCCAGCGGGATTCGCATGGATTGATCTTGGCGGCGAGCAGGTACAGCCTCGCGCGGCGCGTTCGACGCTTCACGATGCTGCGTTGCTGACAGACCTGCGACAGTGGCGACAAACATCGTTGTTTTCCCGTGCAGATGTCGAGTGCGACCGATTGGTCAGCGAAAGTCCTGGGCGCGATGGGAAGACACAGCGTTTAGAAATTGTCCGTGATGGCTCTGCGTGGAAAGTTGTGTCGCCTATTTCAACTCGAGCAGATCGTGCAGCAGTCGAGCGATGGCTTGAAGCGCTTGCCCGCGCACAGGCCAGTGGATTCGTCGTCGATCGTCCAACTCAACTGATGCCATTTGGATTGGAGAAGGCGGCAGGTGTTGTTGAGATTCATGCGTCGTCGCGCAAGACTGATGCAGATGGTCGAGTGACTGTGCAACCAATCGTGGAGCGTTTGGAAATCGGCGCGCCGATTCGACCAGGAGCAACCGATCGATTTGCAAGATTGAGTGATAGACCAGATGCCATCATGGAAATTGATGGAACTGCCGTTGCAGCAGCGATTCCTCCAACCCTTTTGATGATTGATCCAACTGCGACTGGTCAGCGACCTGAAGATGTGCGTGTGATTCGACTCGAACCCGTTGTTGGGGAAACTCTCAGAATCGAGCGTGTCGGCAGCGAGTGGAAGTTGTCAAGCGCTTCTGGTGCGCTCGCGACGACAACTGCAAAGGTCGAGGGACTCCTTGGAAAATTGTGCGACAGCAGGGCATCAGAAATCACATTGAGTGCGGCGCCTGCGGATCTGATTGTTGGACGGATCGTTCTTGAATCATTTGATGGCCGCGAGATTTCGTCGGTCAATGTTTCAAGAGAGCGTAACGATGGACGTTTTGGCGTGGACGATGGCTCTGGCGTTCTGCGAATTTTTCCCCCGAGCCTTGGACTTCGCTTCGATGCGACTGCGTTTGCAAGCGAGTGATCGAATTCGTCAATCAGTCGATAGGTTCTTACGCCGTCGGACATAGTGCGATTTAGTCACCTTGTTTTCTGAATCGATGCGCACAACTTCGAAGCGCACACGGCCCGCTTCGACTGCTTGTGAGATTGCGCGCTGCGCGGCAGTGAGTTGTGCCTTGCCATACTTCACGTCGATCAACACGACTTCAAGGTCTTCGAATGAACCACCGCCATCGCGTGCTTCCGTCATCCCTTTGAAGATGACATAATCGATTGGATCGCCGAGAAACTTGGAATCCGCTGGGGAATAATCAAATCCTGGCAACATCGGAGCCATCTGTTCAGCCATCTGTCCTTTTAACGTGCTGCGACTTTGCTTGACGCTTTGTTTGCGTGCGAGATCGATTTCGCTTTGATGTGCGAGCTTCGCACGAATCAAAAACACAACAAGCAAGATGACGCCCATCGCAAGGCCAAGCAAGAAGGAAGTGAGTGGGGGCATGGGGGGCATGGGTGCATTACCTCTGTTGGTTGTTCTTCACGGCGCGTTAAGCCTTGGGATGAAACGGATCCAAATTCGCTGTCACAATCTCACCAGAACGCTTGAGTCATATGTCACAGGATCGCGCGTGACTTGCAGCTGACATGGAATTTGACGTTTGACTTCTTCAATATGCGAGATGATTCCAACGATGCGGCCCTTATCGCGTAGCGCTGTCAGTGCCTTCATCGCAGTATCAAGCGCGTCGGAATCGAGTGCGCCGAAACCTTCATCGATAAACACAGTATCGAGGGGGCGGGCACCGTGGTACGCCTGTGCAACTTCCGCGAGCGCAAGCGCAAGTGAAAGCGATGCAAGAAAAGTCTCGCCGCCGGAAAGTGTTCTTGCGGCACGACGCGTTCCAGTATTGTTGTCGAGCACTTCAATATCAAGGCCAGCGGCTATTCGTTTGTCTTTCGCGCCTTCACCTCTGACCAGTTCATATCTGCCGTGCGAGAGGGGCCGCATGATTTCTGATGCTTGCACCAGAATGCGGTCGAGCACAGCACCAAGCACCCATGCGTGGAGTGAAAGTCGGGCTTCGCTATTTTTCCCAATCACGATTTCGTTCAAGAGTGCAGCCGTTCTAAAGTCAGCTTCTGACTTCGCAAGCGCAGCAAAAGCCGCCGCAAATTCTGCTCCAAACGAGCGAAGTTTCTGTGATTCGGTCGTCTGCAGCAGGATGTCTTGATCAGCCTTATCACGCTGCGCCTGCAGCTTTGTCACATCATCGATGAGCGCAGTGACATCCGTCGCCACTCGGCCAGCAAGTTGCGTTTGCAGTGCGTTATGCGTCGCAGTCGTCTGCGTCAGCCTTCGGTCAATCACTGTGAGTTCTTGATCAATCTGTTCAATGATGCCCTTGCTGCGCGATGCCGCTTCGAGATCTTCTTTGCTTGTGAATCCCGACGCCGCCATTGCTTGCGTATATGTCGCATCCGCAGCCGCAGCTTCGTTTGTAAGGCGCGCGATATCGCTTCGCATCTGCTCAAGCGCTGTATGTGCTGCATTGGAAGATTTCGATGCAGTATCAAAGTTGCGACATTCCAGTACGGATGCATCATCGAGCGCTTGCAACTTTGTGAAGAGTGTCTCTTGTTCAATTTTAAGTAGAGCGTCGTCCGTAATCGTTGAAGCACTCGTGAACGCAACGCGCTTTTCGTCGCGTTCAGTCGCAGCTCTGTCCCGTTCCGTGGCAGCCGTTGCAAGTTGATCTTGCAGTTCTTGGATCATCCCGCGTTGTTCATCGAGCTCGGCCTGCACTTGGTCAACGATTTCTTTTTCGACAGCGTCACTGGATGGCTGAGCTGGAGCCGGATGATCGAGGCTTCCACAGACTGCGCACGGAAGTTGCAGCTGAAGGTCTCGAGCCAACCGCGCGGCAATTCCCTGTGCAAATTTTTGGCTTGCTTCACGAAGTTTCGCATCCAATGTGACGATTTTCGCTTCGCCTGCTTTGAATCTCGCAGCGCACTTCTCATACGCCTCAAGCGCCACGGTCGCTTTGATCTCTGCCCCAGAGAGTTGTCCAGTTGCAGCAGAACGCGCTGCTTTTTTCCTCTCGATCTCTTCTAGCTCTGCATTGATAGCGCCCCTTCTTTCACGCATTTGCGCGCCTTGTAAGTGTGCCGCGAGGGCAATAGTTCGCAAGGCATCGCAGGTAGCCAAATGCGTTCGCGCGCTCTGTTCCGCGCTCGCAACTGCAGGGTGTTCCGCATTTTTCGCAGACAATTGTTGTGCAAGTTGATTCGAGGCCGTGAGTTTCTCGATGGGAGTCTGAGCGTTTCGAGCATTGGTCAACTCAGCACGCTTGGGATTCGCCTCGACCGAGCACCGCTGCGCTTGCTCAAGTTCGGT
>CAJCCX010000294.1 GCA_903961015.1 uncultured bacterium | reverse complement strand
TGCGCAGCAAAACAGATGGTGCTTGAAATCAAAATCAATCCAAATCTGTGCTTTGTTGTCAACGCGGGATTGATCTCCCAAGCACTTCTGAATCTTGTCTCAAATGCGCTCAAATATTCTCCGCCAAAAACACGAGTCACTGTCTCTGCCGAACTCGATGATGGTCACATCGAACTGCGCGTGATTGATGAAGGACCTGGAATCGATGGGCTCCATCTCCCCCGATTGTTTGAGCGTTTTTACAGAGTCGATACCGCGCGCAGTCGCGAACTCGGTGGCACAGGTCTTGGGCTGTCGATTGTCAAGCACATCGCAATGATTCATGGAGGAACAGTTAACGTCAACTGCCCAAAAGAAGGCGGAACTGTTTTTTTAATGCGAATTCCACAGGGAAATCGCCCGCTTAACGCAATCTGAACCAGATCTAAACATGCATTCTCGATACTTCGCCTGATGAAGCAGAACAACACCACTTCCGTCGTTCCAATCACTTCAATGCGCACTTTGGCAAAGTCTTCAGCATTCGTCGTTCTCGCATCAATGGTATCGATTCTTGTCGCAGCAAATCAGGACGCGCCGGCAAATCTTTCGACAATCAAAGGATCGATTCGAATCGACGGCTCCTCCACGGTTTATCCGATCACCGAAGCAGTCAGCGAAGAATTTTCCAAAGTGGCACCAAAGGTCAATGTCACCGTTGGAATCTCAGGAACTGGCGGAGGCTTCAAACGATTCTGTTCTGGTGAAACTGCAATCTCAGATGCGTCGCGACCAATTACCCCAAGCGAAGTCGCACTCGCTGCCACAAATAAGATCGAGTTCATCGAAATTCCGATTGCATACGACGCACTCTCGATCGTGGTCAATCCGAAAAATGACTGGATGAAGAGTGTCTCAGTGGCACAATTGAAACAAATTTATTCCGCCGGCGGCCCAAAGACTTGGAAGGAAATCGACCCAACGTGGCCCGACCGAGCCCTGAAAATTTACTCTCCAGGAACAGATTCTGGAACCTTTGATTATTTCAAGGAAGCAGTTGTCGGCAAAGAAGGCAAGGTTCGCTCTGATATAAGCGTCTCCGAAGATGACAATGTTCTTGTTCTGGGAGTAAGTGGCGACAAAGATGCGATCGGATTCTTTGGCCTTGCATACTTTGAGGAGAACAAAGACAAACTCCGCTCCGTGCCTGTGATCGGCGCATCTGGTTTGCCAGTTGCTGCTCAAACATCGACGGTCAACGATGGGACATATCCCCTCGCACGCCCACTCTTTATTTATGTGAACTCGAAGAGCGCAAGCAAACCTGAAGTCGTCGCATTCGTCGAATTTTATCTCAACAAAGCTGATGCACTTATCGGCGAAGTGGGCTATGTCATCTTGCCTGCTGACATTCTCGCCAAGTCCAACGCGAATTGGAAAGCACGCCGACTCGGAACGCAGTTCGTCAAGGATGATAAAAAAGTCGATGGGGCGTTTTCAACAATCTATAAGTAATCGAATTTTTCTAAGTATTCGAGGCATTTTGGCATCGGATACTCTTGGTGGCAATTCCATATGACATCGATCGCAGCTCGAACCGCAGCAGAAATTTCCCAGCGCGGACGAATTCGCTCTGCTGCATTTCAGGGTTTCTTTGAAGGCTCGATCAAAGCCACCCTGATCGCACTCACGCTGCTCAGCGTGCTGACAACAGTTGTAATCATCGCCGTCTTGGTCGAGGAGACCATCGGGTTTTTTACGATGGCGGATCATCCAGAGATTTCTCTCTGGAGTTTTTTCACTGGCACCGAATGGAGCCCTCTCCTTGGAGCCAAGCCCCTCTTTGGTGTTCTGCCACTCATCTCTGGAACGCTCCTCGTCACGGCGATCGCTGGAATTTTCGCGATGCCTGTCGGACTACTGACTGCGGTCTTTCTCAGTGAATATGCCTCGCCTCGAACACGATCAATTCTGAAATCCGTCCTCGAAGTTCTCGCCGGCGTGCCAACCGTCGTGTATGGATTTTTCGCACTCACGTTTATCACGCCATATCTCTTGCAACCACTTTCCTCATCTTTCGGCACATATAACGCGATGGGCGCAGGCATCGCGGTTGGCATCATGATTCTGCCGATCGTCTGCTCACTCTCCGAAGACGCGCTGCGCACTGTCCCGCAATCTCTACGAGATGGTGCCTATGCGCTTGGTGCGACAAAGTTTGATGTCACGGCGAAAGTTGTGATTCCCGCAGGACTTTCTGGCGTCGTCGCAGCATTTCTTCTTGCGTTGACACGCGCAATCGGCGAGACCATGATCGTCGCTCTTGCTGCTGGAGGCTTGGCGCAATTGACTGTGAATCCAAGCCAACAAGTGCAGACAATGACTGCGTACATGGTGCAGATTTTTCTTGGTGATGCGCCTGCAGCCGGAGTCGAATATCGATCAAGTTATGCCGTCGCATTCACGCTGTTTCTGATCACCTTCATCATGACGTGGACGGGCGCGATCATCTTGAAGCGATATCGCGAGGAATACGAATGAAAACTGGACGCACCATTCCTCAAGCGAAGCGGATCCTCTCCAATCGATTGATGTGGGCGGCTTGTCTTGGCGCGACAACAATCGCTGTTCTTGTTCTTTCTGCACTGCTGATCACGATTGCAATCGAAGGAACTGGAGCACTTTCATGGTCTTTCTTGACATCATTCGCTTCGCGTAAACCTGCGCAAGCGGGAATCATCGCTCCACTCATGGGCTCGATCTGGGTTTGCGCAATCTGCGCGATCGTTGCGATTCCAGTTGGCATCGGCACTGCAATCTATCTGGAAGAATATGCGCGTCGCTCGCGAATCAAGAGCCTCATCCAACTGAACATCTCAAACCTTTCTGGCGTGCCAAGCATTGTCTATGGAATCTTGGCGCTCGTCGCATTCGTACGATTCTTTGGAATTCGATCCGCCGACGATGCCTGGACATTTGGAAATGCAGAAAGTATTTTTTATCTGCAGATTCCATTTGGACCAAGCGTGATTGCTGGCGGATTGACCCTCGCATTGGTCGTCCTGCCGATCATGATTATCTCCAGTCAAGAAGCGCTCAGATCTGTTCCGCAATCGCTGCGTCAAGCTGCCCTTGCGCTTGGATCAACACAGTGGCAAGTTGTTTGGCATGTGACTCTTCCTGCAGCACTTCCGACGATTATGACTGGCGCCATTCTTTCGATGAGCCGCGCAATCGGCGAAGCGGCACCCCTGCTGGTCATCGGCGGATTCTTGCTTGTCTTTCAAACTCCAGCCAATCTCATGAGTGATTTCACAGTCCTTCCACTGCAGATTTACAACTGGGCCGGAAGACCACAAAGTGATTTTCACAAGATTGCTGCTGCTGCAATCATTGTCCAACTTGTTGTATTGCTTGCGTTCAACACGATTGCAATCATCATCCGTCAAAAACTCCAACGACCACTGCAATCATGAAGGCCATACCCTCTCCCGAGACGAACATGGAACAACCTACGACGACATCCACTCCTCATTCACACTCTGGATCGCCGTCGATCGGCGAGCCAATGACACTGCGTAACGACACTGCTATCGAAATGCAAAATTTGTCTGCGTGGTATTCAAAAAATCAAGTTCTGCACGCAATCGATCTCGATATCGCTGCCAAGCAAGTCTGCGCATTCATCGGGCCGTCGGGTTGCGGTAAGAGCACCCTCTTGCGCTGGCTGAATCGAATGAATGACACGATCCCAGGCGCGCGAGCAACTGGAAAGATAGCACTTCACGGAGTTTCACTGCTCGATTCTGCGCTTGATGTTGTCGACCTTCGCCGCCGGGTCGGAATGGTTTTTCAAAAGCCAAATCCATTTCCAAAGTCCATCTTTGACAATGTTGCATTCGGACCTCGGCTGCACCGCATTTATTCACGAACAGATCTGGAAGAATTAGTCGAACAATCATTGCGAGCATCTGCACTTTGGGATGAAGTGAAAGATCGGCTCACAAGTTCGGCGCTTGGTCTCTCTGGTGGTCAACAACAACGCCTCTGCATTGCTCGGGCAATCGCGGTCGGCCCTGAACTTCTGCTGATGGACGAGCCTTGCTCGGCCCTCGATCCCCGATCGACGGCATCCATCGAAGAACTGATTCGCGAATTGCGCGCCACATACACCATCGTCATCGTCACTCACAATATGCAGCAAGCATCGCGTGTTTCAGACAGCACCGCCTTCTTCTATGAAGGCAAATTAGTCGAGACTGGACCAACAGATGTCCTTTTCACAACACCCAAAGAACGCCGAACAGAGGACTATGTCACAGGTCGATTCGGCTGATTCATACAAAGGAGAACACAATGGGAGTCAATTTACAGAATGACATTATCGAACTGCGCAGATCTCTCTTGAGTATGGGTGCGCTTGTTGAACAGCGCGTGAACGATGTTGTCGATGCACTCATTGACTCGAACCTTCAAACAGCCGAAGCGGTCCGCCGAGGCGACGACGAAATCGATCAGATGGAAGTTTCTATCGAAGCTCAGTGCATGCGCTTGCTTGCGCTGGCGCATCCAGTCGCAACCGACTTGCGTTTCGTCCTTGCTGTCATTCGAATCAGTGGTGAATTGGAACGTATCGGTGATCTCGCACGCGGGATTGCGAAACGAATCATCAAGCTGAGTCAAGTCGATGCGGTTGAATTGCCACCGTCTCTGATCGACCTTGCATTCGGTGCGCGAACAATGCTTTCCGATGTGCTGTCCGCAATGGCAAACGAAGACGCGCAACTTTGCCGTCAAGTACGGCGGTCCGACCAGCGAATCGATGACATTCACAAGACCGTTCTGGTTTGGGCGCGCGAGGAAATCCCCAAGAGTGCGGATTCTGCATCAATGGCCATCGAGTTTCTCAGCATTGCCCAACGTTTCGAGCGCATTGCAGATCTCGCCTCACATGTTGCGGACGATGTCATCTTCCTGATCGAAGGGCGCGTCGTTCGGCATCAACCAGACTGAGATCCCCCTTGTGGGGTGCCCGCCCGGATCTCACTTTTCTTGCTGGAAGTCACAGGACTTGCGGTTTATTGGATTTCGTCTACACTTCTTGGCTCGCCATGCATTACCCACACAAAGTCAGCAGAAGAAAGAAAGTTCGAGCAATCGGATTTCTCGCTCGCATGAAAACGAGCGCTGGTCGAAAGATCATCAACCGCAAGCGACGGCTTGGTCGTCGCATCAATCCTCGGTGATTCACTCTCCCGCCGCGCACCTGCGAGGAATCATCCTCATCGGAATGCGCGGTGTCGGAAAGACCACCGTCGGAGAGTTGGTTGCGAAACACTTCAATTCATCCTTTTGTGATCTCGACGCTTTAGCATTGAGCTTCTTGGGCGCATCATCAGTTCGCAATGTCTTTCATACTCAGGGCGAACACATCTGGCGTGATGCGGAGAGCGCAGCACTTGGCAAATTTTTCAAATCAGACGCGCTGCTGCAACCACAAGGCTCATGCACGCGTTCTCCATCCATACTCGCTATCGGCGGCGGCGCGCCTGCCAATCCTTCTTGCATACCACTGATCCAAGATGCTCGAAAAACAGGATGGCGCGTAGTCTTGCTGACTTCACCGATTGATGTGCTGGTGAAGCGACTGAGCAAAGATTTGGGTGATCGAGCAGCGTTGACAAAACATCCACTCGCCGAGGAACTCGCTCAACTCTCACGAGACCGGTCTGTTTTTTATTCCACCTTGGCGGATGCGGAGGTCGATGGATCATCCGATCCTGCGATTGTCTGCGCTGCAATTGCGGCGCTGACTTTTAGTTGATTCGCAAGCGCAATCCCCCAAGTTATTCTGACATTCGGCTCTTCGCCATCTGCATAACCGAGTTCACGAAGTGCCAACAGCGCGGCAGCTTGTTCTGCGCTCTTCTTGTTCAATCCCCAACAACTTGCAAATCGACGACGTCCAACTTCTACGCATATTTCAAAGGCTTTTGCATGATCTGGCCCCTTCTGATCAATCACCAAATAGTTCGGCGTTCCGTCATCCATTGACTGCGCAACTTGTTGAAGGACGCTCTTGAAATTCATCTGATGGCCCATACGTTCGGTCAAGTCAACATGTGGTTCAACGAATCGAAGAATGAATCGACGCGCACATTCCATCCCTCCATCGAGATACACCGCAGCAATCAGCGCTTCGAAAACAGATCCCGCAATCGATGAAGGAATCGCAGAACCTGCAAATCCTTTTCCCAAGACAACGAGTGACACCACACCAGCTTCGTTTGCATACTCAGCGCACTTCAATCGACTGACGAGATATGACTTGATCTTGGTTAACTCACCTTCGTCTGCATCCGGATAACGCGCATACAAGTGATCGCAGACCACAAGGCCCAGCACACTATCACCCAGCAACTCGAGTCTCTCATTGCTCTCGATGCGCTGCGAGACACATGAAGCATGCGTCAATGCGCATTTGATTATTGATGGGTTTGCGAAGACATGCCCCACGGCGCTCTCGACCTGCTGCCTGACGGAATCATCAATTGTCACGGGATCCTCTGCAATGCATAAATTGTCTGAAGAGTGTCAAATAAAAACGAAGATTGCGCAAAAGCGATCACAACGACCGCATATTACTTTTCTGGGCCGAAGTAACCACTCCCAAGATGCGTCGTCAAGCGCGAGGCATCGAGCGGCGAATGAAAACTCTGAAAAGTCGCAGCCATTCTGCGCGGACCATGGTCGCCATCTTCATCAAAGATGCGCACAACACGAGCCTTGGACCGAATCGAATTCAAAAGACCAGGAAGGTGGAGTTCCAGTTCGACACACGAACCCTCCTCGAGAGGTTCATCAAGTTCGAAACGCAATCCATTGAGCGAAACGTCATAGGCATGACCCTCAAATTCCGTGTGTTCTGCCGTTGTTTGTTCGGGAGCAATAACCACTCGGGTATATCCAGTCATCGGAGCAAATCTATCTGCCGCTCGGCGATTTTCTTCATGGATGAGTGTTCCGACCATTGTCACTTTATTATCGTCCAATATTTGAGGAGATCTTGAATTATGCAAACACAACGCACCAACACTCTGAATATGTCATTGAATCACGTCAATGCAAATAGAACTGTTCTTTGATACGATTTTTTATGTGATTGGAAGCGAAATTGTTGCAAATTCCCAACTCCTTTATGGTGCGGAAGTCATTTCTCATAAAAGAGTTGCGGTAATTGGCTATGGAAATCAAGGTCGTGCGCATGCGCTGAACCTTCGGGAGAGTGGAATTTCAGTCGTCGTCGGCGGTCGAATTGGTTCCATTTCCTGCGCTCAAGCTCTTGCTGATGGATTTCAAGCCCACGATCACCTCCAAGCCGTTCGTGACGCGGACCTGGTCATTATCTCACTCCCTGACGAAGTGCATGGGGCCGTCTGTCCGACCTTATTCGAGGCTATGAACCCCACAGCTGTTATGGGTTTTTTACATGGGTTTTCTGTGCACTTTGGACAATTCACCCCGCCAAAAGATCGTGCAATTGTGCTCGTTGCTCCAAAGGGACCAGGAACAGCACTGCGAGAAAGATTTCTGCAAGGAATGGGAATTCCAAGTCTGCTCGCAGTGCATCAGGGAGGCGATAATCCCAAACAAACTGAGTCGATTGCAATTGGTTGGGCTCACGGCATTGGCAGCGGTCGAGCTGGGATCATTCGTACAACTTTTCGCGATGAAACTGAGACGGATTTGTTTGGTGAACAAACTGTTCTCTGCGGCGGATTGACCGAACTCATTCGCAGTGCGTACGAGATCTTGGTTGAAGAGGGATATCCCCCGCTCTTGGCCTACACCGAATGCTGCCATGAAGTGAAGCAAATTGCGGACTTAATTTGCGATCGTGGAATTGCTGGAATGAGCTCGGCGATTTCGGCGACTGCACGATTTGGTGCGATCGACGCGGGTCCACGAGTGATCGATTCGTCGGTGCGCACGCGCATGAAGGATGTGCTGAGAGATATTCAGAGCGGCGCGTTTGCCAAGCGGATTATTGCCGATGCACAGCAGGGTTCTCCAAGAGTGATTGCAGATCGAACTGCTGCCGCGAATCATCCGATGGAAGATGCGGGTCGACAACTTCGTGCGATGCTGCCGTGGCTGAAGAACGTTGACGGGATAAAGTCACCGTAAATTGCCGATAGACAACCGATGACAATCTTGGATGCTTTCATACTGGGAATCGTCGAAGGAATCACTGAATATTTGCCTGTCAGTTCGACTGGGCATTTGATCTTGGTTTCGCGTTGGCTTGGATTGGCTGGCAGCGAAGAGGCAAGAAAATCAATCGACACTTTTAATATTGTCGTGCAAGGAGCGGCAGTTCTTGCCGTGCTTGGGCTCTATCGATTTGATGTTCTGCGCATGATTCGAGCAATGCTCGCATCGGTTCGATTGCGACGTGAATCAGAAACGCACCGACGTGATCTGCGACTGGCACGGAATCTGTTTCTTTCGTTTCTACCTGCAGCGATCATTGGCAAGACATTGGGCGATTGGTTTGAGGCGCGATTCTTTGCACCAGGTCCGGTGATTGCTGCGCTTGCACTGGGCGGAGTTGTGATGATTGCACTTGCGCCGTGGGTGCGTGCGCGTGCTCGAAACGCATCGGATACGGGGCGCGACGGATCGTCGCTGACTATCCCAGCTGCGCTTGGGATTGGACTGATGCAATGCCTTGCACTTTTTCCAGGTACAAGCAGGTCGATGGTGACAATTCTTGGATCGCTTGCAACTGGTATGGCTCCCCGCGAAGCCGCAAAATATTCCTTTCTGTTGGCGCTGCCAACGCTCGGCGCCGCGTGCGCTTACAAATCACTTGGGCTCATCAAAGCCGGCGGCATGATCGAACAACTCGGCGGGTGGATGCCGATGACGATTGGCTTGATCGCTGCATTCATCAGCGCGGCGCTGAGTGTGTATTGGCTCGTCGGCTATCTCGGTCGTGGTGGATTCGCGCTCTTTGGCTGGTGGAGAGTTTCGCTCGCCGCGGTCGTCTGCTTGGGACTTTATCAAGGCTGGGTTCATTTTTAATCCGCTTGCGTTTGAAGCAAGGGCAGAGAAACATAATTCGCCTATTCTGCGATCGTGTCCTCATATGTTCAACTCATTCTTGGCCTGAGAAGCCTTGCGATCAAGATCGTTATATTTATTGTTCTCGCAGCACTTTTTGCGTGGTTTATTGGTGGATCGATTTTTCCAGGATCGCAAGTCGTCAATTCCCCTGCATTCGAATGGCAAGGATCGAAGTGGCACGCGCAAGTCACTGGAAATGGTCGCGGACCTTCTGCTGTGCAGTGGCAGCTGATTCGCGTTGACGAAAAAGGGAACGATTCTGTCGCCGATTTGAGCGTCATGGGAATTTGGAGAAATCTTCAAGGACCTCTGATGCAATCTGGTTCCATGATGTTCGGCATCGAGAGCGAACAGAAAAACATCACAACTTGGTGGAGTGCGATGATCGATTCGCAAGGACGGATTGCAACACATCAGTGGAATAATCAGCAGGAACTTTTTACAGCCCTCGGCACATCTGCTGTTGGTGCAACGCCTGCTGAAACGCCAGCTTTCACCCCAGCTGAAACCCCGGCTGAAACCCCCGCTCAATCAAAGTGATCCTGTCGTAAGGTTCAGGATTGCGAAGACGAATCGAGTGCCGCTCGAAGCCGAGCTTCATCCCAAACCTCGACGCCCAACTCCTTCGCACGTGAAAGCTTCGAACCTGCTTCAGCGCCTGCGATCAAGATGTGCGTCTTCGCCGAAACACTGCCGCTGATCTTTGCACCGCGCTGTTCAAGCAATTCGGTCAGATCACGACGGTCGAATGATGCGAGTGTTCCAGTCAATACGATTGTTTTTCCACGAAACGGATCTGAATCATCTGCAACTGTAGAACCCGCAGAAACCAAGCGGTATTCCTTGCTTTTCATATCGACCCCACACTCTGAAAGTCGCCGAAAAGTCTCGCGCATCACAGGGTCTAAAAAATCGCGCGTCAGCGCAGCCGCAGTGATCTCTCCAATATCGTCAAGCGCTACCAATTCCTGCGTTGTGGCAGCCATCAGCGCATCTGAGTCTGGATACTTGCGCGCAAGCGTTTTGGAGGCACTCGTTCCCAGATGTCGAATACCCAGCGAAGCAAGGACTCTCGCCAATCCGCGCCCACGCGCTTCGTTGGCGCTTGCGATAATCGCATCGACGGTCTTTTCCCCGATGCGGCGCTGAACGACTTTCCCAGATTTGTTGATGCTCTCGGATTCAAGTTTCGCCATTGCCTCACGTGGCAATCGAAAAAGATCCGCGAAGTGCGAAACGATCTTCGCTTCGACAAGTTGTTCGATCAATCGCTCGCCCAGACCTTCGATTGCCATTTGGTCGCGACCCACAAACCACTTCAGTCGTTCGAGAAATTGCGCAGGACAATTTGCATTTGCACAGAAAAGTTTTGGTCCTTCTTGAATGATTGGCCCGCCGCATGAAGGACACTCAGTTGGTGGCTCGATCGGGCGTTCCGTTCCAACGCGCGCGCTCAGCACAGGAGCGACAACCTGAGGAATAACTTCTCCCGCTTTTTCCACTTCGACGCGGTCTCCAATTCGGATATCTTTTCTGCGGATTTCTTCAATGTTGTGCAGCGTCGCATGGGAAACCTTCGAACCCGAAATGACAACGGGTTCCATTGTCGCACGCGGAGTCAGCGTGCCACCCTTGCCGACTTGCCAATCGACGTGCACCAACGTGGTCACCTCGCGTTGAGCCGGATACTTAAAGGCGGTGATCCAACGAGGACTCTTGCCTGTAACGCCGAGTAATTCCTGCTCTGCGAAATTGTCGACTCGCACGACCATTCCATCCACACCGAATGTGAGTCGGCCCCGCTGCTGCGCGAAGGATTCAATTGCGACGATCGCTTCATCCGCTGTCTTGCACTTGACCGCGAGAGTATTGACTGGAATTCCCCAATCGCGAAGTGCGGCGAGATAATCCCAGTGACTCTCAATCTGAGGACCACCGACGATCTCACCGCGACCATGCGCAATGAAGGCGAGTCGACGCGATGCCGCAACAGCAGGATCAAGGCTCTTCAGCGTTCCCGCCGTCGCATTTCGCGCATTTGCGAGCAGCGGTTCACTGCGCTCTGCTCGTTCGATATTGATTCGATCAAACTCCGCATTGGGCATATAGATTTCGCCGCGAACTTCCAGTACATCTGGTAACGCAAGTGATCGATTTCCCTTGCGCGAAAGTCGCAAAGGCACAGCGCGAATCGCACGCACATTTTCAGTCACATCATCACCCACTGCGCCATCGCCGCGAGTGACGGCGAATTCGAGGGCACCATGAACGTAGCGCAAGCTCACTGCAACGCCGTCGATCTTGGGATCTGCGACCAAGCCCGAGGGATGCCCGAGCGTTTTTTCGCACCGCGCAGCCCAATCACGGAACGTCTCGATTTCATACGTATTGTCAATCGATTGCATCGGCCGACTGTGTGTGATCTGTTTGAATCCTGCGATCGGCTTGCCGCCGACACGTTGGGTCGGGCTCGCGGGATCGGCAAGCGCAGGGAATTTTTCTTCCAGCGCTGCGAGTTCGCGCAGCAATCGGTCATACTCCGAATCGGCCATCAGTGGTTCTGCGTCTACGTAATACGCAATATTCGCACGATCAAGCAGATCGCGAAGATGCGCAATCTTCGACTCGGCCATCTTCTCCATGAAATGAATTGATCAGCGTCGCGCGAGGCGCCGCGCCTTCAACATTGCCTTGGGAGCGCAGTGGAATGTCGCATCGCATCGACCAACACGCTTTTCCTTGCCCGCACCGATTCCAGGAACTTGCTGCAGGATTTCGAGTTCGATGTTGATATTAAATTCTCGGCCGTCAGCAATTTTCTCGGTGAGATCTTCGTTGCAGACGACGTGATACACCGCAGGTCCGACGCATGGACGCAAGAAGTTGTAACTCAATTTCTTACAGACAACGATGTACTCGCCACCGCAGCGCGAGAAGAGGTACATGCCTCCAGCCACTTCGCTGTTTGCCAGAAGCGCAGCACCCGCCATCGCGTTGTACCAATTTCGATTGATGCGACGAAATGGAAGAATGGCGACGAATCGATCAGTTCCAAGACTCTTCATCGAGATGCCAGAGCGGAAGGCATACGGCAACCAAATAAGAGAACAGACTCGATGCCAGAAATTGTTGCGCGTTGAAAGACGAGAAACATATGCCTCGAATCGTTCGGCAAGTGTCAGAGGAGGATGCTCGGATTTGATGGTCGTCACAGACAAGTCTCGTTGAGTGATGATGATAGCATCGACCCTTGCGAGAACCTTTCTATGGCGAAATTGGGTATTTGTTCTTGGAGTTTGCGACCTTTGGATGCCATGGATTTGGCGCAAAGAGTTATAAATTTGGGCATTCCGCGAGTTCAACTTGCGCTGACACCCTGCATCGATCAGCCAGCGTGGCGAGGTGCAATCGACATTCTGCGTGGCGAAGGAGTCGAAGTTATCAGTGGCATGCTTGCGATGGCCGGCGAAGATTATTCCACACTGGAGTCCATCGCACAAACGGGTGGCGTTCGAAGCGATCTGAAGTGGGGCGAAAATCTAGATCGCGCATTTCGAGTTGCAGACCTCGCGGAGCAAACTGGCATTCATCTCGTCACATTGCACGGTGGTTTTCTGCCGCACGAAACGAACGATCCAACTCGACGAACAATGCTTGATCGACTGCGCACGATTGCGGACATCTTTGGTCAACGCGGCATTGGTATCGCTCTTGAAACAGGACAAGAGAGCGCTACGACTTTGGCACATGCACTGCACGAACTTGATCGCCCTTCAGTGGGAGTCAATTTCGATCCTGCCAACATGATTCTGTATGGCATGGGCGATCCTCTTGAAGCGATCGAATTGCTCGCGCCGTGGCTGCGGCAAGTTCACATCAAGGATGCAATTGCGACCAAGAACCCAGGAACGTGGGGAACGGAAGTTCCTGTTGGCACAGGGAGTGTGCCGTGGCCTTCTTTTCTAGCCAGTGTGAGCCGCATTCAAATTGGTGGCGAAGGAATAGATCTGATTATCGAGCGCGAATCTGGTGCATGTCGTGACGAGGACATCGTGCGTGCGCGCGACCTCGTGCGCGAGCTTGTTCATACAATCAATTGATCATGCCGACTTACCTTTACTGCGTTGTGCTTCCAGATGGCAACGACGGAGAGCACTTCGAAGTTTTTCAAACTATGTCCGAGGATGCATTGACTGCACATCCAGAGAGCGGCCTGCCTATTCGGCGCGTACCGGTCGCAAGCCAAATCCAATTCGGGAGCGATAGCCAACGACTCTCGAATAAAAATCTCGACCGTTTAGGATTCACGAAATACGAACGCGCTGGCAATGGGACTTGGGAAAAGAAAGCGGGAAAAGGCCCGCCAAGCATTCAGCGCGACGATGACTAATCGTGCACTTCCCACCATCGGCTGGGGAATCTTCTGCGCCGCAAGTTGGACTTGGTGCATTGGAATGTTTTTGCCATTCGTGCTGCTTGGACAATTTGGATGGCCAGGATTCTTCGCATTTCTGATTCCAAATGTGATCGGATGCGCTGCATTTGGATATGTATTGACCCCCACCCGTCAACAATTTGTGCGCGAAAGATGTGCGGGAGTCTGCCTTTGGTTTTCACTCGCAACCATGGCATATCAAGCATTCTTCGCTGGATGGATGCTCGCTCCACCGATTGCATTTGGAATTGTTGCAATTGCAATTGTGCTCGCAGGGTCCTTTGGGGATCGCGGATGGGTTCGACTTGCTGTGATCGTCACCGCTGCAAGCGCAGTGTGTGTTGGCTGGAACTTTTTCTCTGGAGATGGATCGCAATCGATAATGCAATTGCCAGCGAGCGGTACCAATCCACCTGAATCATTACTTGGGCTCATCCCAGTGATCGCATTTGGATTTATAGCCTGCCCCTATTTAGATTTGACCTTTCACCGCGCACTTGAAAAGTCGCCGAGTCGACATGCATTTCTGGTCTTTGGAATTGTCTTTGGATCAACACTCTTTGGAGTGGCCTCATTTTGGGACTTGAAAGCAAATGGACCGAAGATCACCTTCGCTCTTCTCTCGCTTTGGGCAATTCAACTTTGCTTCACAATTGGAGCGCATGCGAGAGAAGTTCGACCGCGCTGGCGACTTGCGGGGATTTGGGTGGTGCTGTTGGGGCTTGCACTCGGTTGGATAACACGGTTCGCCGCTGATGACTCCCTCGGTGATTTTCTGGGCGGCGGCGAAGCAACCTATTTGCGGATGCTGGTGCTTTATGGGCTTGTTTTCCCATTCTTTCTGCTCTCTCGCCTGCGAAAAATCCCCGACTGGCTTAGTTGGCTTGCCATCGCAGCGTGCTTGCCGTTTTATGAACTCGGGTTTATGCAGAACCGCACCGATATGCTTTTCGTACCAATTGGATTGATCTTTGTCCTACTTATTGCATATTTAGACAAAGGGATATTGAAGCCTCGAGCAAACGCATGACCAATCTTTCGATGAGTCCAATCAGCAAGTCTCAGTGGAATGCAACCACTGCGCGGCATCTGCTCAATCGAGCTGGCTTTGGTGGGACAAGCGCACAAGTTGACGCACTCGTCGCCATGGGGCCTGATGGTGCTGTGGATTACTTGCTGAATTATGAATCTCTCCCAGCGGAGGCGATCAGCGATACACAATTTGATCGTGACATTCGCAGGCCGCTCAACGATGAAGAACGATCGATGGTGCAACAGGCGCGCAAGTCCAATGATGAAAATGCGCTTGCTCAGATTCAGAAATTGAGAAACGAACGCGACGGACTCGACCGCAAGCAAGCGCAGGAAGTGCAGAAGTGGTGGCTTCGCCGCATGATCGAAACGGGTCGTCCATTTGAGGAAAAGATGACGCTGTTTTGGCATGGACACTTTGCAACTGGATATCGCACAATCGAAGACAGTTATCACATGTTTCTGCAGAACCAACTTTTTCGAAAGAACGCTGTTGGCAATTTTTCGCAACTGGTCATGCGCATTCTGCGCGATCCTGCGATGCTGAAATATCTCGACAATGACGAGAGTCGCAAGGGACGACCGAATGAAAATCTTGCGCGCGAATTGATGGAGCTTTTCGTGCTTGGCGAAGGGAATGCCTATACCGAAAACGACATTAAGGAAGGTGCGCGTGCGCTGACTGGATATACATTTGAAGATGATGCGTTTAAATTCAACGCAGGCCAGCATGACGGCGAATCCAAAATCATCTTGGGTCAGAAAGGCGAATGGGATGGTGATGATTTCGCGCGGATCATTTTGTCGCGAAAAGAGTCGTCGGAATTTCTCTGCCGAAAACTCTATCGATTCTTTGTCAATGACGGACCTGGAATGCCAAATGCAAAGGTTGGTACGGTCACCAAGGCGTTGGCCGAAGAACTGCGCAAGAAGCAATACGAAATAAAGCCCGTACTGCGAATGCTCTTTCGAAGCCAGCATTTTTATGACACTGCGAATATGGGCGCGACGATCAAGAGCCCCGTGCAATTGACAGTTCAAACAATTCGCGAGTTGGGAGTTCCTCCGCGTGATTTGTCGACGCTCAACTCCGCAACGGACTTGATGGGGCAGAGTCTTTTCATGCCTCCAAACGTGAAAGGCTGGGAGTGCGGCCAAACGTGGATCAATACAAGCACCTTCTTTGTTCGGCAGAATCTTGCGGTCTATCTGATTACTGGCAAGCGCCCCGATGCATTTGACTGGGACGAAAGCTTGGCGCACTGGAATACTGATTTACTTGAGTCAGCGATCTCCAGTCGAACAAGTGGCGATGCTTCGAAAGAAGCCGATGCGCTGATGGATATTGTGTTGGCGATAGATGCTTCAACAGAACGACGCGAGCAATTCAAGAAGTATGTGCAAACTCTCAACGGACCATTGAAGGGCGAACGACTTGTCGCTGCGCTTTGTCTCGTGACGGCGATGCCCGAATATCAACTCTGCTGACCAAACTGAAAGCAAACTATGGAACCAACCACACCATTCTCTCGACGAATCTTCTTGCAACAAGGCGTCACGCTTGCTTCGATGGTTGCCTCGATCCCATGGTTCTTGCAACACTCTGCGCTTGGCATTCTTCCTGTCGACGGTCGAGTCACAAGCCATGCTGGAGTTCCCGAAGACAAGATTCTTGTCGTCGTTCAATTGGGTGGTGGGAATGACGGGCTGAATACGGTCATCCCGTATGGCAGCGATGACTATTACCGTTCGCGTCCACAGTTGGGAATTGTGGCGCCTGGGAAAAACAATGGAGCCATCGAACTTGATAAAAAGATCGGCATTGGATTGCACCCAAATTTGACTGGTTTTAAAGAACTATTTGACTCGGATCGCTTAGCTGTGATCCAAGGTGTTGGATATCCAAATCCAAATCGTTCGCACTTCGCTTCGATGGATATATGGCACACGGGATCATCCAAAGGTCGTGGCGATGGTTGGATCGGTCGCTATGTGGACTGCTCGTGCAATGGATCGCCGCAAGCGGATGCAGAGATTGCGATTGGGCGAACTGCGCCTCTTGCGATGATTGGATCCGTCAGCAAGCCAGTTTCATTTGAGAATGCAAAGCTCTTTCAATGGATGGGCAAAGACTTGCCAAGTGACATGGCGGATCCTTATGAAGCGATCAATCGCGCTGGCGCGCTTGAAGGAGTCACACCGGGATCGCAAACTGCGTTCTTAATGCGAACCGCACTTGATGCGCAACTTTCAAGCGATCGCATCCGAGGTGCGATGGCGAAAACACCACTCGTTGCATATCCCAATACGAAATTGGCGACACAGTTGCGGTCCGTTGGCGCGATGATTCGCGATCAGATGAAGACGCGCGTGTATTACGTTTCGATTGCTGGATTTGATACCCATAGCGGACAAGCTGGCAGCCACGGAAATCTGATGCGCGAGGTTGGAGATGCGATACTTGCATTCCAAAATGACCTCAAAGCACAGGGAAATGAAGCAAATGTTGTCACGATGGTGTTCAGCGAATTTGGACGCCGCGTGAAGCAGAACGCTTCTGGCGGAACCGATCACGGGACGGCGGCCCCTATGTTTGTCATCGGGGCGGGAGTCAAAGGCGGCGTACATGGAACGCATCCATCGATGACCGATCTTGATAATGGCGATCTGAAATTCACCACGGATTTCCGTTCGGTGTATGCGACCATTCTCGATCAGTGGATGAGCGAACCGTCTAAGAAACTTTCAAGCAAAGTGCTGGGGCAGGCGTATCCGAACTTGAAGTTCTTGCGGGGGTGAGCGGGACGCGAGGCAGCAATGATCGCATTCGCCAGTTCATGACAGGCTTCGCAGATAGGGCAATGTGATTGTTGATCCAAGCGAAGGTCAGTGCCATTTATGACAACAGATTTATTCATTGAGATTGGCATGCAAGATTGGCAGGCAAGGTTGACATGAAGGGTTTACGGGCAGATATCGTCCTGCGAAATGCGTACCCCCTGTTTACGGGCAAAGATGGCTCAATTTCGAATCAAATTTGCCCGTAAACAGGGCTATTACGAATAAGGAGATGCAGAAGCAATCGCGTTCGATCCGCCGAACATCTGGAATCGTTTCAGCCGTTGGAAAGTTCTCTCGGGCGAGTTCCGCAGGCGGCCGACTGCGTTTGCAGAAGAGCGTCGAATGAACGGATCGTGTCGGTCGCCGAGGACTGTCTGAGCCCCGAGAGGACTTTTCACGGCTGCACAATTATGTATTTCCGCAACTCATTTCCGTGGCTGTGCCCCTTCTCTCGATGCTTATTGCGCTCGTTTGACTTCCTAGAAAATCTATAAATACTTCAACTTCATCACGCGCATAATCCTCACACACCACCACGGCGAAAATCCAAACATGGCCTCGCGACCAAGCTTCCTCTTCTTCACCAGTCGCCCAGTCGCTCGTGGCCCTTCCGATTGTTACAGGTGCAGGCATTCGCATTGGACACTTTTATTCGTCTTGGCAACCAATCCATGATTGGATCGCATTTCAGAAGTGATCGACGTTTTAAAACACGAAAAATCAACTCATCATGTCAGTCCGCAAGCCTGACAAATCACGCCGAATATTCATCCGCACCGAACACTTCAATGCGCACTCCCTCGGGCAGCGCATCCAAAAACATTCGACCATAATTTTTAGTCATGATCCGAGAATCAAGCACAACGACTCGACCCGTATCCGTTGCGCTGCGCACGAGTCGACCGAATCCCTGGCGGAATCGAATGATTGCTCGTGGAAGAGTGTCATCCTTAAATGGGTTTCCTCCACGCGCTCTGATTGCTTCGTGGCGCGCTTGAACAAGCGGCGCATCGGGAACTTCAAATGGCAAGCGAGTGATAATCACATTGCGCAGCGCGCGACCTCGCACATCAATCCCCTGCCAGAAACTTGCGACGCCAAAAAGCACGCTGCGCTCATCCTCTCGAAATCGCTTCAAAAGCAGGTTGTTTGAAACTCCCGCACCCTGCGCGTGCACTGGGAAACCAAGCTTTAGAAGTCGAGGCATAGTCGCTTCGACGAGCGCGTTGAGCGAACGGAAACTTGTACACAACACAAATGCACCGCCGTCCGTTTCTTCGATATGGTGCAAGACACGCTCGGCAAGCACTTGCATATGACCATCATCGCGTGGATCTGGAATCTGAGGCTCGACGTGAACTCGCACTTGCCTCGCGTAATCAAACGGACTTCCCAAGATGAGAATCTGCGGATCAGTGATTCCCAAACTTGCCGCAGTGAGCGCGCAGTTGCCGTGACTGGTCGCAAGCGTTCCAGATGTCAGCACAACAGAGACATCTTGACTAAAAAGGTGCTTCGCCAACAGCGGACCGACATCAACTGCAGCAGCGGCGATGGTGATCTCTGGACGACCAGCAGAAAGACCTCTGCGGCGTGCAGAGGAATTCATCCAATACACGCACCCAGGCATGGTCTGCGCCAAGAGAGATTCACAAGCGAAGGCGAGCGCCGTAGCCCGCTGTGCATAGGAATTGATCTCGTATGAATCTGCTTCATCTGCGGCTCGTTCCCGAACTAACTGCAAAATGACTCCAAGACTTTTGAGTGGTCCGCTGAGCGAATCTGTGACGACATTCGCAGATCGAATCCGAAACTCTCCTTCGCCCCCTTGCGATTCGCGCCAACGCCAAAGATCGCCAAAGAAACCTTCCGACACACGACGACAAATATCAATCTGACGCAGCGCAGATTCGAGTGTCTCGTCGCCGCCATCTTTCATTGGGACATCATTGATTGCCCCTCGATTGTTTGAAGGATTCCACAGAGTTCGCAGCAAGTGCAAGACAGCGCCTTCGCTCAGTCGTGCACCAAAGTGATCGGCAGCGACCTCTTCGAGAGAATGCGCTTCATCAAGAATCACATGGTGATAGGGCGGCAGAAAACCACGCCCCCCCGCAGCACGCATCGCCAAGTCACTGAAGAAAAGCGAGTGATTGCACACCAGTAAATCGCCACCTTCCATGCGTCGCCGCGCCGCTTGATAAAAACATTTTTCGTATGTCGGACATTTACGGCCCATACAATTCCCCGCATCCGACTGGACTTGTTCCCACACATTGTGCGCAGGCATGACTGGAAGTGATGTCGTCGTTCCATCTCGAGTTTCATATGCCCAGTCTTCGAGTCCCTGAAGAGCATGCCGATCTTCCTCGCCGCCGAAGAGGCGATCTTGCCGAGCGCTTGCGAGTTTGAGTCGGCGCAGCGAAACATAATTTCCGCGACCTTTCACCAGCACCGTGCTGAATTCCTCTGGAATGACAGCGTTGAGCAGCGGAATATCTTTGTCGACTAATTGTTCCTGCAGCGCAATCGTGTTCGTGCAGATGATCACACGCTCTTGGTGATCGACCACTCTTCGAATCGCAGGAACGAGATATGCAAAACTTTTTCCAACGCCGGTGCCAGCTTCGACCAGCAATCGTCCCTTTCGATCAAGGCACGCATCAATCGCCGCTGCCATTTCAAGTTGTTGAGGACGATGTTCAAATCCCACGAGGCGCTTTGCCACGGGACCAGTATCAGAAAGAACAATCGCAGCCTGAAGCGCCATCATCCAAGTCTATGGTGACCAGAAAACAGCGGACGAAATCAAGCAAAATTACTGTGAAGAAATGCGAAATCATTTCCATTTACTGTTCGGTCGCCGTTGAAATCCGCGCCTCCTGGGCCAACCTACTGCGAGAGGAGAAAGGAAAAGTCGAGCCCCTTGACAAATCCATCTTGATTGACAGCGTCAATCGCTGCTTTCGCCAGCGATCCTGCACCAAGATTCTGCGCGACGAATCGAACCCGAATCGCTGAGCACACCGCAAGAAGTCTATTGAGCGCGATATCTGCCTCACGCTAGAGTGTTGCGCTGCACTGAAGTGTCGTTCATCATGCAACAGTCAATTTTGACTGAAATTGGCGGTGCAAGTTACTCGAGCGAGACTGAACAAATCCGCCTCCCCACTCTGGAGATGTCGTGACAACACCTTTCACCCGAAAGTGATGCCATTGTTCGCAAAGAACAAAGCGAGTTCAAGCGCACTCGAACAACGCTGTCGAAGGCTTTGTGCAGAAACGAAGAGCGTTCAGCACCGTCAGCATTGCTTGCGGATGGGCTGAAAGTAATGGCAACAAAAGTCGGCAATGTCTCATAGGCTCTACTTGTAATTGACCAATCTAAATCAAATTTGTTTCATTTCGCAAAATCGTCTAGCTCTGTTCTGTGTCGCCGCACTCGTGAGTGGATTTTCGCTCTGTGCATGTACAAATGCGAAACGGATCGATCCTGCCATCGAAATCGCACAAGCACCAAATCCAGAATCGCTTGCTGCGTTTGATGGCAACACACGCACCCCCATCGGATGGGAAGATGTTCTCAATCGAGTTACAAATGCAAACGCGGTCTTCGTTGGCGAGACTCATGACGATGCATCAGCTCACCGAGTTGAACACGCTCTTGTAAATGCGTTTCTTGCCGCGCATCCCAAGGCCGCAGTCAGCCTTGAAATGCTCGAACGTAACGAGCAAGATGCTGTCAATTTGTATCTCAGTAATAGCAGCACTCTTGAAGTGTTTCTTGCCACAACGAAATCTCGTGATTGGGCTGGCGAGAACACTTGGATTCCTTGGTATCAGCCGATGATCGATTCAGCGCGCATTTC
>CAJCCX010000293.1 GCA_903961015.1 uncultured bacterium | reverse complement strand
TACTGTCGAAAATTCCAGCGGCGCTGACGGGCAGAAAATCCTCGTAGCGAATGCCCTCGACTTGGGCGTAACCATGTCGCACCAAATCATGAATGTTCGTGGTGTTGATCTTGCCGCGCGCGGCCACACCCTTGGGAGTGACGGCGTAGCGACCATACACAAGTCCTTGCTCGAGCAACTCGGGCAGCGTCTTTGGAAATGGCGCGAACGGTTTTGCGTAGAGCTTTTCATAGGCCGTGAAGTCGCGTTTGGTCAGCGACGGATCTTGATCGCGCGCCGCGTCGGCTTGTGCAAGGCAGCGGTCGTACAACTCGCGACCCATTGGCGTAGTGGCATAGCCGCGTTCCTCAATTTCGCCGAAGCGCGCCGTGTGCGTGGCAGTGATCAAGGAACCGTCTGGGTTGTGAAATTGCACAGGCTCGGTCAGCGCTTTGTAAGCGTCTTGTCGCAATAAAATGGGAGTGTCCTGCGAAGGTCCTTCGGTGAAATCCTTGAAGCCTGCGTGATTGAGTTTCGTCAGCGCGAACTCGGGCTGCTTGAGCGTGATGGCAAGTGCGTCGACAAGTCGAGTGATATCACTTGACGAAACACTGGAGTTTTGGAACGAATCAATCTCCGCATGGTTGAGATGTTTGAAGTGCAGACGCAACCAATCGCGATCCGCCACGTTGCTCAGCCGCGTGAGAGTTGTGGTGGCGCGAAGGCGCAGAGTTGATTCATCAAGCTCACCCATACAGAACTTCATGGCGGTGGTGTACAGATCCATGCAGAATGTGTTGGGCGTGAGGTGATTGAGACAATGCGAGTTGAAGCATGCGATATCGGCTGCGATTTTGAAACCAGAATCGCAAAGATCTTCGTAGAGTTTGTGGTCGCGCGCCCTGCCAGTCCATTTGAAAATGTGATCGACGCCCTCGCGGATGAGCGCGTCGAAGTCCTGCGCGTCGAGTCCATTCTGCAACTCACTTTTTTCGATAAGACTCTTCGCGTTTCGCGAGATCACTTCGCGCGTGGCCAACAGTCCCTCGATGCGTGCGCGCATGTCGGAGTCGAAATAATCCGTCATGAGCAGCGAAGTGAAGACGCGGTGCTCAGGTTTGGCGATCGAACGGAACGCCGTCGCAATGACGGGCTTACTCTTGACCCCAACGCTGGTCATGTCGTAGAAGTTATGCGGCTGCATTGCGAAAGCACCGAAATAACGGGCAATCCAGCGATATTCATCGGGGCGACCGATACGGATGGCGCCATGGCGCTCACTGCTTGTTTGGTTGAGTTGCGCTGCGGAAATGCCGAAGCCTGAGTGCAGTTGCCCGACAAGCGCGCACACAGTTGTGTTGCACGCATGGTTCACAGCAAGGCTTCGGTCGTACAGAGGAACCTCATTCCCAAACATGTTGGAAAGTTCGGAAAAAAGTTTGTTCTGCATCTGAATTCTGTCAGCGAAATCGGCGGTCATAAATTCCTTTTCAATGGAGCGAAGAAGTAAAAGTGGGGGAAGATAAATTTTGCCTAACAGGATAGCCGTGGGATAGTCATGGGATAATCACGGGATAGTCATAAATATTATTCGAGTCGAAGCGTTGCTACTGCTTGCTCACATCATTACAGATTCAATCGAATCTTCAGTCTGAGTCAAGAATTGCTTCGTAATGCACGATAGTCATCACTTGCAGAAAATTTATAAATTCATACTGTTTAGGCGCCTAGAGTCCAGTCCTCGGAGTTGGAATCTCTTCCACTTTTTGGCTGTTCAGGCCTGTTGGTTTGAGTGCGACTCCCTCACCAAGAAGGGCTTGATTTTATGGCAAACATTGTTGATGCGGCAATCGGCGCAGGTTCGTTTAAGACACTTGTAGCAGCAGTTTCCGCGGCTGGTTTGGTCGAAACGCTGAAGGGCGCTGGACCTTTCACTGTTCTCGCACCGTCAGATTCGGCATTCGCAAAACTCCCAGCGGGCACGGTCGAAGGACTCGTCAAGCCTGAAGCAAAAGGCGCGCTCACCGGAATCTTGACCTATCACGTCATCGCAGGAAAGTATCTTGCGGCAGACGTGATGAAGATGACATCCGCGGCGACTGTCAATGGCAAGTTAGTCGAAGTGAAAGTCGCTGATGGCAAAGTTCATATCAATGGAGCGACTGTTGTGTCCGCGGACATTGTCTGCGACAACGGTGTCATCCATGTGATCGACAGCGTATTGCTGCCTAAGTAAATAGTGAATTGAGATGCATGCCTCGAATACTTGAGGCAAGAAAAATGCATATGCCGTCGGTCTAAGCCGTCGGTCTAAGCCGTCTGTCTATGAAAGACCGGCGGCTTTTTTTATTTACCGCGTCACATCTCTCGGATACTTCGGTGAATCCTCCGAATCAATAGCCAGCTCAACACGAGAACCACTGGTGTGCTGAATCCTGCGGTCATCTCTGGGTTCAGGTTTATGCCATAGGCCTTTACCGCTTTACTCAGATAAAAGACAAGGCTCACAACATAATAAGTAATAGCTGCAACAGAGAGACCCTCAATGGTTGTTTGCAGCCGAAGTTGTAACGCTTGTCCACGGGTTAGCTTTTCGAGCAACTCTTGGTTGTAAACCTCGGTTGCAATTTCGACCCGTGTCCGCAGTAATGCACTTGCTCGCGCCACACGTTCCGCCAAGGCTGCGAGTCGATCGGATGTTGCATTGACGGTAGCGACCGCTGGCGCTAATCGTCGTTGCAAGTATTCACCCATGGTTTGAATTCCAGACAATGGCTTTTCTCGCATCTCGGAAATTCGCTCGCGCACAATTGCGTCGTACGCGCCCGCTGCACTGAAGCGATAACTGTGCTCAGCGGTCGCACTTTCGACCTCAGCGGCGAGGCTTGCAAGAAGGTTGAGTAACACCTCATCGCTATCAGAGTTTGCTTCGATCCGTGCAGTGATATTTACCAATCGAGCTTCTGTCTCAAAGAGTTTGCTCGACAACTGCTTTGCAATCGGCAAACTAAGTAATGACATGATTCGATATGTCTCAAGCTCAAGCAGTCGTTGGGCAACGCGACCAGCGCGATTCTCTGAAGTTTCCAAAGACGTCAACACCAGCATTCGGACAAATCCATCATCGCCAATCCGTAAGTTGGTGATCAAATGCGAATGGGGTTTATCACCCGTTGTGCGACCCAGAGTGCCGCCAATGACTGTTCCTTCTCCGAGCCATTGCTTAGCTTTGAAGATGGAGTCCGGATCATCCATACCTTCATTGAGCATGGCCAGTTGGATGGCAGTGATGGTCTTGCCGGGAATATTTTTGAGCCAATCAACGCCAGTTGCCACATGGATTGCGAGTTCCGGCAACTGACTTCCCCAATGGGCATTCGCTGGTAGTGATTGAATGATGGTGTAACGAGTGAATTCTGTATGCCGCTCCCAAATGACCTTGAAGTGATCGCATTGAAGTTGCAAGAAATTGCCCTTCAACTGTTCAATGTTCAAGTCGGCATGTCCGATTAATGAACGCAGGTGTTGGCATTCATCGGAAATACTTACCTCGGCGTTAAGAACCGCAACATAGACCACCAGCGCGGGAAGTTTGAATGTGGCTGAAGGGCGAGTGTGTATCTCGTTATGCAATAACAGTCGCTGTGAATCACTGGGAGGGAGGAACGAATCAGATGGTTTCATTATGGGTTTAATCATGGGTTTCTCCTCAATCAAGCCAGAGCTTCTGGTAGTTGCCCGCGGGGTCATATGTGTCTGCTTGACGAGTAATATTAAACTGGCGATTCTCGCGGGGATCGTTTCCTACTCCAGCTAAGTACGCCCAATTACCCCAATTGGAATACACGTCGTAATCCACCAACGCGGCCTCAAAGTATTGAGCCCCGAGGCGCCAGTCCAAACCAAGTTCATGAACAAAATAGCTCGCTACATTCTGTCTTCCGCGGTTACTCATAAATCCAGTCAACAGTAACTCGCGCATATTGGCGTCGATGAACCGATTGCCAGTCCTGCCACTCACCCACGCTTGGAAATCAGCGCTATCGCGCCTCCTCGAGCCGCGCGTACTGCGACGCGAAATCCCATCAAGCGAGAACATCGCAGTGCCGAATTTTTCCATCACTAAGCGGAAGTAGTCACGCCACAGCAATTCAAAGATCATCCAATAGGTGCTGTCATTCGCGACGCGCTCGCTCTCGTATCGACGCACTTCATGGAATACCTGTCGAGGAGTAATGCACCCGCTCGCAAGCCACGCACTGAACTTGGATGAATAGTCAGTTCCGATGAGTCCATTGCGTGTCTCTTTGTATGTACAAAGTAAGTCAGACTTCCATAGATAGTCATGAAGCCGTGCTTGGCCTGCAGGCTCGCCACCATGAAATGGCAGGGCGCTTCGAACATCTGCGATCGTTTCAGGAAAGTCCGGCTCGAAGGGCGCTTCGTCATGAGGCAACACCTGCACTGCGGTGGGAGTTGGGAAGCAAGCGCGAACAAAGAGGCGAGCTTCAACAATCTTGCGGTACTGGGTGAAGATGTCGGGTAGATCGCGCAGTTCAAACGGAAGATCGTCTGGGTGAATCAACGGGGCGCCGTGAAAGACACTGCACGAAATGTGCGTGCTCTGCAGTTGGTGTGCAACCTGCGCATACTGTCGTGCCTCATCATGCGACGCCTCGGCGTTGAGGAACACCGCGTTGATTTGGTATTTCGCGCAGAGAAGCGGAATGACTTGCTCTGGCTCGCCGGTCATGACAACCAACGAACTATTCCAGTCACGCCACTGCTGATCGAGTGCACGCAGGGATTCAAGTCGAAACTTTCGACGAAAGCCAGGAATGGCTGGTTTACCAGGCAGTTGGTAGCGGTCGGGTGCGCAGGAATCGATGTAGACCGGCAGAATCTGCGCGCCTTCACCAACGGCGTTGTGCAGCGCTTCATGATCTGCGACCCGCAAGTCGTTTCGGTACCAGAGCATGATGCGTTGCGTCATGATTCAGGAGTTTCCGCGCTTTGATGTT
>CAJCCX010000292.1 GCA_903961015.1 uncultured bacterium | reverse complement strand
CAAATGTTGGACTCCACGCATGAGAGTCTCTGCCGTCACCTTGCCTGCGCCGACTGCATTGAGCGCCACATTGCACGATTGAAGGCGACCACTCGATCCGCTGATCTTGTTGTAATCCGCACGAGGATTCAATTCCGCATAAGTTCCATATGCGAACGCGCCGCTGGGCAATTGCATTCGCGAGATCGCGCGCGTCGCGTCTTCGATCGTTCCTGGAGGAATGACCGCGCCTTGTTCCTGGGCAGACCGTAACGCCAAAATCATTGCTGCGGTGTTGAAGCTGGTTGACTCATTACCGCTGGGGTTTTCGCCGGTGAAGTTGAAGTCGTAATAACCCCACCCACCATCAGCACCTTGCTCACGGCGAACGAGCGCAATCTCCGTCTCGCCAATCGTTTTCCAAGTCGCATGAAAAGCAGTCAAGGTCGGATCAGCCTGCACGGCAGCCGAGAGATAGATGAGATAGTTGTGAGCCCACACGCTATAAAAGGTTTTGCCTGATGCGCGACCAGGAGGCTTGCGTGAAGAAAGTTCTGTCAATCCGCGCTCGAGCGCTGCACGACACTCGGGCTTCGTTCGAGCAGGTTCGATCAATGACCATGTGACGATGGCCGTCGTCGCCGTCTGAAAAGCAAGATGACTTGCCAGTGTGTCGAGAAAAATCTCTCGCCGACGAGTGGATTCCAGCGACCCCCAATTTCCATTTGCGCGTTGATTCGCAAGCGCCCAGCCAATGCCTTTCTCGAAAGAATCGCTTGCTGCCTGCGCAATTTCTGCAGCAGAAATAGGCAGTTTCTCACTGGGAGCAACGACCGAATTGGGACTCAAATCATGATGCATGATCTCGCCAGGCTTGTTCGATGACGAACCGCTCGACGGAGCACATGACGAAGACAGCATGCAGGCGGAGATTGCGACCGCACGAAAGATGATCGCGATGGCGCGATCAACCATCTGACATCACCACTTGATCGCCGACTGCCAGTCCAGAAATCACTTGCGTCTTCTTGCCATCGCTTGCACCGACGCGAATTTCGCGTTCGACTTTTTTGCCGTCGATCCAAAGGTTGACAGTCCATTTTCCTTTTTCAGCCTTCACAGCTTTGCTATCAACCAAGATGCAATCTGGAATGATTTTACGCGCAACGATGTGCGCTTCAGCTCCCAGAGGCCAAGTCCCATCTGATGTGCGAACATTTGCGACATAGGGATAGCTTGCGCCTTCGCCGTCGGGCGCACCGATCGGCGCAATCTCGTCGACGGTCGCGGTTCCCGAGAATTCGGGGCGCGATGGAATCCATACATCAACCTTTGATCCCATTTCCAGTACGCGCAAACTGTTGGCGTCGAGTGTTCCGCCGATCTCCAGTGCGGAAGGGTCGACGATTGTCGCCATCAAACTGCGCGGGTTGACCGACTCTCCGGCATCTGGAACGTTGATCGACATCAGACCATCGACAGGCGCCTTCACAGTCATTGCCTTCGCGTCATTCTCCATTCGTGAAAGGCGCAACTTTGCATCTTCCAGAGCACGCTCGGTTGCAGCCATCGTCAATCTTGCGCTAATCGCCTGCAATCGCTGGCGAATTCGCAAGTGCTCCAAACCCTGCTGGGCGTATTTCACATTGTCATCAAGTTCGCGCACATCGTTGGGATGTTCGATTGCCAAGAACAATTCATAATCCTTTGTTCCGTATTTGAACATTGTTTGACCTCGTTCCATCGCACGTCGAGCGCGACCGATCACGATGTCCTTCGTTTCACTCTCAAGCGTCGCGTCGGAGTACATCCGCTCGAGCTGCGTCAGTTCGTCGCCTTGATCCTTCAGACTATCCGTCTGTGACTTCAAGCGCAGCGAAGCCATATCCAAATCTCGCGCAAAATAATACTCGCGCGAGAGCTTCTGCTTTTGCTCGGCGAGAAACAAGCTGCGTTGCGCTCGCTCGAGTGCCGTTGCATCCGCGGCACGAGCAACGAGCTGCTCTTCAACTTGTGATGCAAGACGCTCCACTGATTCGGCAACTTGTGTGCGAAGGTCGGCGAGAGTCTTTTCAAAGTCCTTGCCAGAAAGTTCGGCAATGATCGCGCCCGCCTTGACTGGACCTGGAAGTGCGACAACTTTCACAACTGTGACCGCTCCGTTGAACGCCTCTAGTTCAAAGCGAACGATCGTCTTCTTTGCAGATGCGATTCGTCCCGATCGATCCGTGACGATTGTCAGCGCACCCTTTTCGACCGCCGAAGTTTTCGGCGGCGGCGCTGCTGGCGGAGTCGGAGTCGCGGGCGGCGTTTGTGCAGAAACGCTTCCAGACCACACAGAAATCGCGAGTGCGAGCGTGGCGAAATGTGAGGTCAAGAATTGGGTTTTCATAAGAAGTCTTTCAGAAGTGGAACCGAACATGCAAGTCATTTCACGCCATCTTTCGATGCCATCATCGCAACCATATCAACGCAGCGATTTGCGTATCCGCATTCATTGTCATACCAAGAGACGAGTTTGAAGAATCGATCATTCAGTTGCACCGACGCTTTCACGTCGAAGATAGAAGATCGAGAATCGCCGATGAAATCGCTCGAAACGACTTCGTCATCGGTGACGCCAAGCACGCCTTGCATCGGCCCATCCGCAGCAGCGCGCATGCACTTGGTGATTTCTTCCAGCGATGTCGGACGCTCGGATCGGAAAGTCAGATCGACGCACGAGACGTTCGCCGTCGGCACGCGAAAGGCCATACCAGTCAACTTGCCTTTGACCGCAGGCAAGCAAAGCGCGACAGCTTTCGCTGCGCCAGTCGAACTTGGAATGATGTTCATGTATCCGTTTCGACCACCGCGCCAATCTTTCTTACTCGGACCATCTTGAGTTGGCTGCGTGGCGGTGACGGAATGGACTGTCGTCATCAATCCTTCTTCAAGTCCACAGGAATCCAGAATGACTTTGATCACTGGCGCAAGGCAATTCGTGGTGCACGATGCGTTGGAAATGATTCGGTCCTTCTCTGGGTTGTATGCAGAGTGATTCACTTTATAAACGAGCGTTGGAACTTCTTTCTCGCTCTTGGTCGGCGCCGAAATCAGCACGCGTCGGCATCCCGCATCGAGATGCTTCTTTGCATCTTCCGCCGTCGTGAAAAATCCAGTGGACTCGATCACATAATCAACTCCCATCGCCTTCCACGGCAACAAAGATGGATCCTTGATCGCAGTGCACTTGGTTCGATGAGCACCGTGGACGATCTCTTCGCCTTCGGCATGAACGTTTTCCCCGAAGCGTCCGTGCATCGTGTCATATCGCAACAAGTATGCAAGGTTGTCCGCAGGAACAAGATCGTTGACCGCGACAATTTCAATATCGCTGCGCTGCGATGCGATGCGATAGACCAAACGACCGATGCGACCAAATCCGTTTATTGCGACTCGAATTGCCATGGTGCTCCTATGAAGTGAGAATCGAAAGTGAGATCAAAAGTAGAACCTGAAAGAATAGCTCTTTCACGGCACCTTGGCCGTCGCCTTTGGACTGTGTGCTCGTCGGCGACTCGGCCTCTTGGCTTCACGTCGAAGAACCATATCGAGCATCCAAGGAAATGCCGTAAAGAGCGCGCTGGAAAGTCGAACGATGCGACTTGTCCAGACTTCCGATCTTGGTCTGCGTAAGCATGCAATGATTGCATCGGCCACTCGATCTGGACTCTGAATGAACCACTTGGGGGCATGCTCTGGAATACTTGCTCCCTGAGTCCCACTGCGCAGCGAACTCTCGCTGAAAAATTCTGTCGTTGTTGTAATGGGATGAACGCTTGCAACTTCAATATGGTCAGCGGCCAGTTCGAATCGCATGGCTCGACAGATCGATTCTTGTGCGGCCTTTGATGCGGCATACGCACCAAGATTTGGCATCGAAAATTTCGAAAGGCAACTCGAACACATCAAGAGATGTCCAGGTCGCTTTGCTGCGCATAGTCGCTTTGCAGATTCGCGCAGCAACGCAACGGACGAGAAGAAATTCACTTCAAACATTGCGCGAAGTTCCGTGTCTTCCATCAAGTGAACGGGTCGTTCCATTCCATAACCCGCATTTGCAAAGACGATGTCGAATCTGCCAAAGTGATTCTCGGCTTCATCCAGGACTGCAGCCACATGCCGCATGTCCGAAACATCTCCAACGATGACATGCGCACTTCTTCCAAGATCGCGGACTGACTTCGCCACTTCTTCAAGTCTGGCACGTCGCCGCGCGACAAGCACCACATCAATTCCAGCCTTCGCCATAGCGCGTGCGGTGGCAGCGCCGATGCCACTGGACGCTCCAGTGATGATCGCGACTTTTCCTTCGAGTTGAATTGCCATCGCAGATCAAAATAGCAGAATTAGCAGAGTTTTCTGCGCATCTGAAAAATCGCTTGGGCTCGCTCACCGGATGCGATGACGGTTGGCATATCTGTCAATGCAGATGTAGCGGTTGTCATTGGTTCTGCACATGCAAAGTTTGCGTTTGTCGGCGAATAGACCTGAAGAAAGTTGTATCCCCCTTCGAAGCGGATTTGCGTGCGATCACTGCCGTCGATGATTGCAATGCTGGTGCTCCCTGAACTCGGTTCAATTTCAAAGAGCGAATCTTGATTCTGCCCAACCGCCTCCGTCGATGCGCCAATCCAATCACTTTTTGGCGTGGCGAGAATTGGAAGCCCGCTTGGTGCCAGAGCAACTGGTCGACGGCGAGGAAGTTCGATTTGCGCAGACGCCGCATTAGCAACCGCCATATATGGATGCCAACCGAATGCGATCGCAACTGCCTGACCGTGATCCGCTTCGATGATCGTGGTCACGGTCAATGTCGCAGCGGATGAATCGCGT
>CAJCCX010000291.1 GCA_903961015.1 uncultured bacterium | reverse complement strand
TGGTCACTTCGCGCAGAAATCGCTCGCCGAACTCGACCCGACGAAATTCGAACGGCTGTCCAGCGACTTGATCGACGATGGCGCGCAATTCCATATCGCATCGAAGAACTTCCATCGGGTGTTCCAGGTCAGAACGATGATCGTTCGACGCGCGTGGAGTTTGGCGGATGAATCAATCATCGCGCATCCGCGTAATCTCTCGCGGAGTTGTGGCTTTAACTATTTTTGCGCTTGGAGCAACGCTTCTGCGAACAGCTCAACTGAAAACACTTCCACCATCGAAGTTGATTCCTGCAATGGGATCGAGAACATCAACATCAACTGAACTTGCGGCGCGCGGACGAATTCTTGATCGCCGCGGGAGAATTCTGGCGACAAGTGTTGTGGGATATCGACTCTTCGCAGATCCAGCGACGATTTGGAAGCGAGGGAACGACAAAATTCGTGAAGGTCTCAAGAGTGATCCACAAGCATCTTTTCCCAGCGATCCATTTGCTGATGCTGCCGCGTCACTCTCGACTGTTTTGGGAAAGCCCGCAGCGGATATCGAAGGCATTTTGAGGCTTCGTGCTGATGATCGATATGTTGTGCTCGATGGCGATCTTTCCGAACTTGAATTGGATGGTGTGAAGGGACTGGACATCGAAGGAATCGGAATCGAATCAAAGCTTGTGCGCGAATATCCACAGGGCTCTGTCGCGGCTCCCGTCATTGGCAAAGTTGGTTTCGAACAAAAAGGTCTCTCTGGAGCAGAACTCAGTTTCAATTCAAAGCTGCTGGCAAAGAATGGCAAACTCACTTTTCTCCGTGATGTTCAGCGGAATGTTTTGCACATCGACGACGGCAATTTTATTCCAGCCGATGATGGCTCTGATGTGCGCCTCTCAATAGATGTCGTACTTCAAGATATTGCTGAGCGCCGTCTCGCAGAAGCTGTCCGAGAATATAACGCTGGTGGCGGACGACTCGTTGCATTCGATCCGCAAACTGGCGATGTTCTGGCGATGGTCGACATACTTCGCTCGCGTGCTGGATGGAAGGAAATCACCACTGATCCTTCGCGCAAAATTGATCCCGCGCTTGGAAGGAATCGTTGCCTCACCGATCCGTTTGAACCAGGTTCGACATTCAAGCCGTTTGTGTGGGAAACCGCAACTGAAATTGGAATCTTTTCACCGAAGTCCATTGTTCCCACGCCCAGCGCGGGACCATACCGCACATCATTTGGACGTGCGATCCGTGATGTGAAGTACTACGGGCCAGTTCCGTGGAGGACAGTTCTCGTCAAGAGTCTCAACAGTGGAATGGCGATCGCAGGGGAGCGCATGTCGTTCGAGGACATGCAGCACAAAGTTGTGGAGCGATTTGGATTTGGTCATCTGACAAACCTTGGCGTTTCGGGAGAAACCACCGGTCTAGTCACCGCGCCCGCTGCATGGTCGAAGTACACGCAGACCTCGGTCGCAATGGGTCATGAAATTGGAGTCACGCCGGTTCAAATGGTCCGTGCATTCAGTTCATTCTGTAACGCAGGATGGATGCCGCAACCACGGATCGCATTGCCGATCGGCCCTGATGGAAGAGTTCTGCCAACAGTTCAAACTCCTGTCATTCCTGCAAATCTTGCGCTTGAAACCAGATCGGCGATGGAAGGCGTCTTGACCGAAGGAACAGGACGAAAAGCGCAGAGCGCGCTCTATCGCATGTTCGGGAAATCTGGAACTGCACAACTTCCAAAGCCAGCAGGACAAGGAAAAGGATATTTCGACGATCGCTACGTCGCAAATTTTATTGCCGGCGCGCCATTTGAAAACCCTCGCATCGTCGTGTTATGCGTGATTGATGATCCCGATAAAAAGAAAGGGCACTTTGGCGGATCGATCGCCGGTCCCGTCGTGCGTGATGTGATTGACGAGTCATTGCAATATCTTGGCGTCAAGCCTGACCAAATTCCAAGTCGGCGCGCAGCGATTCTTTCGTCTGGCCAAGATTTGCCAGTCGATGCGAAAGATCGTGTCGCAGCAGCGTTGATCTTCACAGATGTTGCTGGCAATGAAGATCTTGCAGCAGAATCTTCGCCCGATGCTCCTGGTCGTTCTCAAATGGCTGTCGTGTCTCAGTCTCTGCCTGCACACCCAAAGTCACGCTCGACTTCTGCAACGCATGCGCCTGCGAGTTCTGCGAAGTCAAATGGCACGAAAAAGACGGGTAGTAAGGCGAGTGGTGGCAGTGCATCAAGCAAAGCAAAGTCCAACTGATCAAATCGGTTGCGAAAACATTATTTCGAATCAGTTTTCCCAACAGGTGGTTTCGCTGCACTCTCTCCGACGGAAACAGGCGTCTCCATTTCAGCCTTGGAATAGGAAAGCATTCCAAGAATGCGGGCGATGATTAATTGTTTGTCGTTCAGCAATTTCGAAATGTCGGCGGGACATTGACCAGTCGTGGATCCAGCACTCCCAGCTTTTTTCGATTTCGCAAGAGCTTTTTCTGCTTGAGTCCGAGCAATAATTGCTTTCTTCGAACATTTCTCGAGAGATTTAGATGTCGGAGCCAACCAACGCGGATTTTTTTGAAGTGCATCCGAAAGTTCTTGGCATGTCAGAGCAGCATTTCTTTGTGCTTGGAAATAAGCAGTACTTTGTTGGGCATTGAGCGTCTTTCCGCTCGCCATCAAATTAATACTGTCCGCTTGGGTCTGGAATTCAGAGCCCAATCTTGTTGTTATCGCATCCAGATCAATCGTGACAACCGGTGGGGCGACCGATCGATTCGGCAGCGCTCCCCCAGTTGATCCGCTGCTCGCTGGTGGAGATTGAGCAGCATCCTTGTCGTCGCATCCCATTCCAGTAATAACAGAACAAGCGCATAAGACTAGAGCAGGAAAAACGGTTCGAAGCGAAAGAGAGTTTGTTTTCATAAGTTGGTATCCGTTGAAACCGCCAAGACCTTTAAACTCCAAGCAAGAGTCGCCCGGGGTTTTCAATGCAATCTTTGACATGAACGAGGAAGCCGACGGCTTCCGATCCATCGATGATCCGATGATCGTATGAAAGTGCGAGATACATCATTGGGCGAAGTGCAATCTGCC
>CAJCCX010000290.1 GCA_903961015.1 uncultured bacterium | reverse complement strand
GTACGGCACCACCGGCGATTTGCGTGCAAACCCCAAGGTCGCGTGGGATATCGCATTGGCCGTTACCGTTCCATCCCCACGCGCGCATGAGCCCACTTTGCTGGATTGCGATGGTGTGGGAGTCACCTGCCGCGATTTGCGTGCAAACCCCAAGGTCGCTTGGGATATTGCATTGGTCAAAACCGTTGTATCCCCACGCGCGCACGATCCCACTTTGCTGGATTGCGATGGTGTGGTTTCCACCTCCCGCGATTTGCGTGCACACCCCAAGGTCGCTTGGGATATTGCATTGGCCGTTACCGTTGTATCCCCACGCACGCACGATCCCACTTTGCTGGAGTGCGATGGTGTGGTTTCCACCTCCCGCGATTTGCGTGCAAACCCCAAGGTCGCTTGGGATATTGCATTGGCCGTAAAGGTTGTATCCCCACGTGCGCACGATCCCACTTTGCTGGATTGCGATGGTGTGCTCGCCACCTCCCGCGATTTGCGTGCAAACCCCAAGGTCGCTTGGGATATTGCATTGGCCGTTACCGTTGTATCCCCACGCTGCAACAATTTGAACATCCCCCTCCTGCGCAATTGCCGTCGCGTCAATCCCGACGAATACAAAGACACAAGAGATCGCAGCGAAAGCACGTGGAAAGTTCATATCTGACTCCTTTGGAAAAACAACCCAGAACACCCGAACAAACGAAATTTGGAAACCCCGAACATGGGAATCCCAAATCACCCGAAACCCACTATGCATAGAAGGTACTCCCATACTGCGCGAAGTCAAAAGGATTCTCCACGGTTTTCGCGCGCGGCAGGCGCAACGGTGCGGCAGAGGCGTCACGAAAAATTGTTGCCGATATCCTGCGCCCTCGCAATCGCATTTATCGGTGGAATTGCCGGGTATTCGCCCGCGACACTGGACATGCGAATTCCAAGCGATGAGATCATCATGACAACCGCAACGACCCAGGCCACGACCCACTCAACGACCCGTTTGACATTACTCGCTGCACGGATGATTGTTCCGTCTGCGGAATACAACCTTCGTTATGCAGAGCAACTTGTTTCGACAATTCCCTCGGACATGTTTGCCAAGATGCCTATGAAGGATCTCAGCAGTCCTGCGTTCTATATTGGGCATCTTTCGATTTACTGCGACCGAATCTGCACGCTCCTTGGTCGAGCAGATTTAGTGACGCCGATGCCGTATGCGCCGGACGTTTATAAAGGGGGCGCTGTGTGTCTCGAGCAACCTGGTTTGTACGCCGATAAGGATTTGCTCGTGAACACTTTCCTCGAGCGTCAGCGCCGCGCGATTGAGGCATTCGCTTGTGCGGATGACAAAGCGTTTGCTGCGGAGCATCCCGCAGAGGGACGTTTCAAGGAAATGTTCCCGACGGTCGGAAGCGTCACGGCATTTCTGTTGACGGATCACACTTCGATTCATCTCGGCCAGATTTCTGCATGGCGCAGAGTGATTGGACTTGGACCAGTTGGTTGAATGAGCCAATGAGTCTGCGGAAGATTGATGAGCCGGCGCGTTTTGCGGAGACCTGGTTTACGGGCAAGGTTTACGGGCAGATATCGCCTTGAGAAATGCGGACCCCCTGTTTACGGGCAAAAATGATCCAAAAGTGAGCGTTTTTTGCCCGTAAACAGGGGGGTAAGCAAGCGAGGTGCGCGTGAGTGAACGGATTACGGATTACGCGCGACGCGGAAGCCGACGTAGTTGATGATGTAGTCGGGCGTGAGCCAGAAGCGCTGCGATGCGCGGCAGTAGAAGGAGCTGTCGAGCCAACCACCACTGCGCAATAATCGATACGACCCCGTCGTGGGTCCTGTTGGATTTGTCATGCTTCCTGATGCATAAGGGCCGTACCAATCTTGGCACCACTCCCAAACATTGCCCAGCGTGTCATAAAGTCCGAGTGCATTTGGAAGTTTGCCAGCAACTTGTTGAGTGCCGTAATTAGTCCAGGATTGGTAGTACCACGCAATATCGTTTAACACGCCATATCGCGCAGTGGTTGTTCTCGCGCGGCATGCGAATTCCGCTTCCGCTTCGGTTGGCAAGCGAAAACCAGTTGCAGTGTTGAAACCTTGAGCCATTATCCAAGAGACATTTTCAACTGGACGCGAAGGGCTGTCAGATTGCCCTTGAAATTCACTCGGATTACTTCCCATCTTCGCCAACCACTGCGCCTGCGTCACTTCAGTCTTGCCCATATAAAAAGCGTTCGTTAATGTCACTTGATGCGCAGGGCTTTCATCGCCAGAACACTCTGCATCCCCAGGACTGCATCCCATCATGAATGTTCCACCTGGCACAAGCAACATTTCGATGTTCGTCCCGTTGTCGCGCACGCGCCATGGCAAGCCCGAAGCGATTATTGCGTTGCGCAATGTTGCGTCAGTAACCACCGCAGGATTCACATTCTGTTCGAGGACCGTTGCCCACGGAAGAACCGGTGGTGGACAGGGACCCCAGCCGCCGAGGATGATTGTGAGGTCAGTTCCGCCGACAATTCCGTCGTTGTCAATATCGCAGTCGAATTCACCTTGTCCATTTGTGCCCCAAGTGCCGAGGAGTGCGGCGAGGTCGACACCATCGACTGCGTGGTTGCCAGAGATGTCGCCGGGGCATGGTCCGATTTCGCAACTATCGGGGATGCCGTTGGAATTCGCATCGGTGAGTTGGCCGCTGAGGATTTGCCCGTAATCCACGATGCCGTCGGAGTTGCAGTCGGTGGACCATTCGAACAGAATGCGAATAGATGATGGAGATTCACTCAATTGATAGTCATCCCACTGGGTGGCTATATTCTGCGTGCCTGGGCAGTTAGCCGATTGTAAGTAGGCGAATCGTTCGTTATTCGTTGGGTTGTTTGGATAGGGGCCGGAAGAGCATGCTCCAGTTCCCCAATTCGAATATGTGTTGCCAGGATCCGCCATCCAAGTGAAGGCGCTGCTGCCGGCATCTGCGGAGTTACCGAGCAAGGTGAAACCAAATTGTGCATAGACGAACAACTCTTCAGCCTTTGTAGCGAGCATGATCGGCTGCGCTCCCTTTGCAGCTGCGGCTGCAATGATTTCAGCCCTAGATAGCGGAATAGCTTCCTCGCTAAGCGCATACCAATGCCCATTCCCCCCACTCGCGGTGGTCCACTGCACGGCAGATGATTGCGCGGACGCATCCACACACATGCCAAGTGACGCCGCCGACGCAACTGCACCAGCCATAAGAACATTGTTCATTTTTATCATTTGTAAATCTCCAGAAGGGTTGGAGATAAAGCCATCAAGCTGCACGCTCTGTAGCGGAATATCAAGATTTCTCAACTTTTTCTTTTCTTGTACTCCCTGCCAAACACTCAGCCCGATCACCGCACCAATCGCCAGAGCAACAGTCGTGCACCAGACCAGAATCACGATCCGCCGCCGTCGCACTGCAGATCGACTCGCGGGCGCATCCGCGCTCGATGCAAATGCTCTGCCTAATTGTTCCGTGTTGAGTCGACTCGTGCTCACTGCGAACGCCTGCTCGAGAGCGCGATCAATTCCGTGACAGCGTCGTCGAGATCGGACGCCTGCACACCTTCCGCGCGCAGCAATTCGCGCACCTCGCCTCGCATCATGTCGGCGACTCGTCGCACCGCATTCATCGACTGGCTGCGCGTGATTCCAAGTCGCTCTGCAACCTGAGCATGCTCGATTCCGTCAATCACATGCAGGCGAAAAACTTCGTAATCACCGCTGCGATCACGCGCAACGCACGCCGCATGCGCCGCTTCATGCGCCTCATTAGCAACCGCAATCGCCCACGCGATATCGAACGCACGCTCGGGTGACGGATCGTTTGTCGACTCGGCCATCTTCGCAAGTGCGTTGGGATCGGCGAAGTCTGATTCGCTCTTCATGCGTGCGCTCGATCGAACTCGATCGCGACGAAGACCTCGGCAATGCAGCGAGATCGCATTCATCAGCCAGCGGCGCAGCGTGACTCCGCTGATCATCCAACGCTGCATCATCATCGGAGTATCGAGCGCGCGCGCGAAGAACGACGCAACGAGTTCTTGCGGTTCGCCAAGGTCGCGCAGTCCCGTCGCACTTACATATGCGCAGAGTGCTCCTTGATAGCGGCTCATCACAAATGCGCAGAGCGTGCGGTGTGCATCATGCGCTGACGCACTCGATGGTTCTTCGCTGATGATCGTCAGGTGCTGTTCGATCCATGTTCGATGCGTGGATGGAAAATGATCAATTGGAGGTCCCGCGGAAGTCATCAGAACAATGTAGCGATGTAGTCGTTGGGGACTGCGTGTTTTGAATTAGGGTTTAGGCTCGGGGTTTAGGCTTAGGGTTTACGGGCAAATATCGCCTTGCGAAATGTGTACCCCCTGGTTACGGGCAAAAATGATCCAAAAATGAGCGTTTTTTGCCCGTAAACAGGGGGGAAGCAAGCGCGGTGCGCGTGAGTGAACGGATTACGGATTGCGCGCGACGCGGAAGCCGTGATAGAGGTAGCCGATGCTGGGCGGGACGAGACCACGCTGCGACGCGCGGCGGTCGTCGGGGTAGTTGCCGTTGTTGATCCAACATGCACCGCGCAACAAACGATACGAACCATCCGCGGGTCCTGTGGGGTTGGTCACGGTTCCTGATGAATAAGGTCCAT
>CAJCCX010000289.1 GCA_903961015.1 uncultured bacterium | reverse complement strand
GATCGATATCCAAGGTCCGCAGCAATTGCAGTTGCTGATTTGCCTTGACTCGAACTGATCTCAACAAGAATTGATCCGTTGGGTTTCAACCACTTGGGTGCCCCACCGACAATTCTGCGAACGAAATCTAATCCATCGCGTCCGCCCCGCAGTGCCGTCGAAGGCTCGAATTCACGGACATTCTTGGGGACGTCAGCCCATTCTGCATCGCTGATGTACGGCGGATTCGCACAGAGCAGATCGAATGATCCCTCAAGATCACGACCAACGAGTGGCGCATCAAGATCTCCTTCAAGAATTTCTATGGCCGCATCCAATCCCAGCGACTTCACATTTCGGCGCGCCATTTCGCAGGCTTCCCGAACGATCTCGGTTGCGTAAATGCGAACGGGCGCGGTTTGAGTCAATGCCTCCGCCGCAGACTCTGCATCCTCCTTGCGCCACGATAATTGCTTGCGCCCACCACGCGCAGCAAGAAGCGATTTTGCGATTGCAATCGCCACGCATCCAGATCCTGTGCAGAGATCGGCGATGCGAATCTCATCAGCAAGCAGAACGCCGTCATTGCCACGCACAAGTCGTAGTGCTTCTTCAACAAGCGATTCGGTTGCAGGACGAGGGATGAGGGTGGCCGGCCCGACTTCGATTTGGCACCCAAAGAAACTCCAAGTTCCCACAAGATATTGCACGGGCTCATGCCGCCCAGCGCGCTGCACAAGTCCACGCAACTTCGCAAGTTCTTCTGCATTCGCGGGACGATCAGGATCCATATACAGGCGCATTCGATCGCATCCCAGCACATGCGCAAGCAGTAAATCAGCGCAAACTGTGGGCGAATCGATCGCTTTCTCCGTCAAAAAAGTATTGATCCAACTTCGCAACCGCCGAACCGTCCATGTTTCAGCCATCACACAATCCTAACGGTTTCTGACGTAGTATCGCCCCCCCGGCCCCGGCACATTATGACTTCGACCCAAGCACAACATACTCTTCGTTCGCTCCATGATCACGCCCAAAAAACGTCGATCTTCGCATCTGTTGCGCTTACTGGGGAACGTTTGGAATGCGAAGCGAAAGATTCTGCAGCAAAGGCGCAGTACCGCATTGAAGCCGCTTCGGATGGTTGGCGCCTTTCGCTTGGGACTGCAGATCGTTGGCTGAGCGAATCAATCGAATCGCAACTCGTTGAGTCGCGAGACTCGATGGAAGATTTGCTCCGTGAAGAACTGGTTGATCTTGATTGCTTGGAGGCTCCTCCTAAGATTCGACATTTTCGGGACGAATCGAAGCGATATGTTTTTGAATGCACAGTTCCATTCGGCGCTGATCTTGCCGATGACTTGCAAAGGGCACAATTATTTCTCTTTGCCTTCGAGTCGATGTTTAGACAACTTGGAGATATGTCTGGCGCGGAGAGCGAGGAATGACACCCCCACGAGTTCTGATGCTTGGCTGGGAATTCCCACCATTCATCACCGGCGGATTGGGAACTGCATGCCATGGTTTGACTCGTGGGCTGACTTCGGCTGGATGCGATATCACCTTTGCGCTTCCTCGCGCAATTTCTAGATCTCATTCTTCGCACGTTCGATTGCTTTCGCCTGTAAGTGAAGTTGCAGAGGTCTCGGCGTGGGTTGCTCCTCCAGAAGGAACGATCACAGAATCCACTGATTTATCGGAGATTTTAGAATCGACGCGAATTGCCAGCATCGAGAAAGTCCGAACCGAATCTCTGCAACGTGGGACACCAGAGCGGATCAAGATTCTCGATTTGCCAATGATGGCGCAGAGTTCTTATGCATCTGGTTCTGCGCGCGGTCGATTGATCACGACGCCGCGTGATGCGCTCAAAGAAATCGGCGGGATCGATGGCCTGGGCGAAGAGCTTCAATCGCTCACCGATGAACAGTTTGAGCATGTCATTGAGACAGTCACTCACAGAAGATTAAGCGGGAAATTGGACGGATTATCAATTGCAGATCTCGTGATTGAACGCGCCCTTCCTGAAGCAGGACGAGGCGGTTCGAATAATCACAGTCCAACGCCAGACACTATCGGCGGATACGACGGTGATCTGATTCTTGCAGCCGAGCGATACGCACACTTCTGCGTTCGTGCTGCGCAACATTTGCCATTCGACATCATTCACGCGCATGACTGGCTGACCTATCCCGCAGGTATCGCACTTGCACGATTGACTGGGCGACCACTCGTTGTGCATGTTCATGCGACAGAATTTGACCGTTCAGGCGAACATGTCAACCAAGCCGTGTACAACATTGAACGTCGAGGAATGCACGCCGCAGTTCGCGTTCTTGCTGTCAGCATGCTGACGCGAAATCTGCTCGTGAATCGTTATGGTGTCTCCCCAGACAAGATTGATGTTGTCTATAACGGAGTCGATATCGAGCCTTCCACATATGGCATCAAGCGCATCGAGCGTTCCGAGCGAATCGTGCTCTATTTTGGCCGAATCACGATGCAAAAGGGACCCGAATATTTCGTACGCGCGGCGAAACGAGTTCTCGAAGTTGAACAAAACGTACGCTTCGTTGTGGCAGGATCTGGCGATCAAGCAACAGCAATGATCGAGATGGCCGCGGAACTGGGGATTGGAAGTCGCATGACCTTCACAGGCTTTTTGCGCGGCAAAGATATTCAGCGAGTTTTCTCGCTCGCAGATCTCTATGTCATGCCAAGCGTTTCCGAACCATTTGGTATCGCTCCCCTCGAAGCAATGGGCCATCGAGTTCCAGTAATCATCAGTAAAAACTCTGGCGTATCGGAAGTTTTGACGCATGCTTTGAAAGTCAACTTCTGGGATGTCGACGACATGGCAAACAAGATTGTCGCAGTGCTGCGGCATCCCCCGCTTCGTGCGGAACTGCGCGATCGAGGATTGTTTGAAGTGCGCGGAATTACTTGGGATGGTGCGGCGAAGCGCTGCATCGATAGTTACGAAAAGGCACTTGCCGTCGTTGGCCGAACTGCCGTCGGTTTGTGCAGAAAATAAAGCTGATTTATCCCCTTTTTTTCCAAGGGTTCATAAAAGAGACACGCAGATTCGACTGACAAAATTGTCTCGCACCGAGATCGTGCTCTCATTCCTATACTCAATGACCTCTATGGGTTTGTTCACTCGATCGAAGTCATCCGCCGCCGTAAAAAAAGCGTCGATATCCGCATCCGTACGAACGCCAGCGCCAGCGCGACCCGTCGTTGAAACAGTGGACACTCCACCAACACCTGTTGATGGCGATCCAAAGTTAGAACACGAAACGCAAGCCCATGCGCTATCCATCTTGAATGCTGCACGTGATGATCGAGCTGGCGTGATGAGCGCCGCATTCTGGTCGGACAAATTGATGGCGTGGTCGATGAAAGATCCAGACTTCAAAGTCCAACTCTTTCACTTCGTCGATTGCTTCCCAGCACTTCGAACTTCGGACGCAATCTATGAACACTTGGTCGACTTCATGTCCAAACCTGGATTGAATCTTCCGCCAGGACTGGACATGGGACTTCGCGCAGGTGGGCTTGCGAAGGGTTTAGTCGCCAAGACAATGGCCGGCCAAATCGAATCGATGGCAAGCAAATTTATTGCAGGTCGCGATGCGAAGAGCGCACTTCCAACATTGAAAAAACTTTGGTCTGACAATATGGCGTTCAGCGTCGATCTTCTCGGCGAAGCCTGCCTGAGTGATTCCGAAGCGCAGATGTACCGCGATAAATATCTTGATCTCATTGCGAATCTTCCTGGTGAAGTTGCGACATGGAAGCCAAATGCGCGACTTGAGAGCGATCATCTTGGCGCGATTCCACGCACCAATGTCTCGATCAAGATTTCATCCCTCTTTGCACGAACAGATCCAATCGATTTCGCTGGGTCACTCAATGGATTGGTCGATGCACTCACGCCGATTCTTGTTGCGGCGCAGAAGAATGGCGTCTTTGTGAATTTCGATATGGAACAGTTTTCGCTCAAAGACCTGACGCTTGAACTCTTCATGCGATGCTGCGAAAAAGTGCCATTTTCAGCAGGAATAGCGATGCAATCTTATCTTCGCAGTGGCGAGAATGACGCGCAGCGAATCATTGATTGGTCCAAGAAAACTGGACGCGTTGTCACCGTTCGATTGGTCAAGGGTGCGTACTGGGATTCGCAAACGATTCAGTCGGAACAATTTGGCTGGACTTCACCCGTTTGGGGAGTGAAGCGAGATACGGACGCGTGCTTCGAACGGATGGCAAGTCGATTCATTCGATCCACTCCTCAGCGCGCGGGCGTGGGTGGTGTGAAACTCGCACTTGGATCGCACAACGCACGATCGATCGGCGCTGCTCTTGCCATGGTTGAGAAGGCTGGACTTCCGATGAACGCCATCGAATTGCAAATGCTTCACGGCATGGGCGATGCAATGAAGTCTGCAACGATTGCACGTGGTTTGCGACTTCGTGAATACCTGCCCGTCGGCGAAATGATTCCGGGAATGGCATATCTCGTGCGCAGACTTCTGGAGAACACGAGCAATGAAAGTTGGTTGCGATCTGGATTTGCAGAAGGCGCGGACTCTGCGATTCTGGTTGCATCTCCACATCGAGCAACTGGCGCTGGATCTGGATCGGATAATGGGCGAAAGAGGCTTGATCATGCAGCTGAGAGACATGCGCTGGGGCGAAGCCATCCAAACATTGCAGATGGCAGACCATTTTTCACCGAAAGTCTTCGCGATTTTTCAGATGGTGCGCAGCGAGAAGCATTTGCAAGTGCAATCTCTCGAGCAACCGTTGCAAACATCGCCAATGATGGCACTGCGCAAATGGCCAATGCGACGGTCGATCGACTGCACCGTGCTTTTCCAGCGTGGCGCGATACGCCATTTCTCGAACGCGCTGCTGTGCTGGTGCGTGCTGCAGCAGCGATGCGCGCGCGGCGTGACGAACTCTGCGGAATCATCATTCGCGAAGCAGGGAAAACGTGGCGTGAGGCTGATGGCGACATCTGCGAGGCAATCGATTTCTGCGAGTATTACGCGCGAGAAGTTGCTCAATTGTTCGACCCCCGCCGACTTGGTTTGTTCACAGGCGAATTGAACGAAGAATGGTTTCAACCGCGCGGTGTCGCTGCTGTCATCAGTCCGTGGAATTTTCCACTTGCCATTTGTTGCGGTATGACCGTGGCTGCGCTTGTCACTGGAAACACTGTCATCGTCAAGCCTGCCGAACAGACCCCTGCCATTGCAAAGTTGATGTGCGAAATTCTCTGGGCCGCGGGTGCGCCAAAAGATGCGCTCGCATTCTTGCCAGGTCCTGGCGAAACTGTGGGCGCAGCGCTCGTACGCGATCCTCGCATTGCACTCATCGCATTCACAGGATCGAAAGGTGTTGGACTGGACATTGTTGAAGCATCGGGTCGAACGCTTGCGAATCAGGAATGCGTCAAGAAAGTGGTCTGCGAAATGGGCGGGAAAAATGCGATCATTATCGATGAAAGCGCAGATTTGGACGAAGCAGTTCTTGGCGTGCGCCAATCTGCATTTGGATTCTCTGGACAGAAATGTTCTGCGTGCAGTCGAGTGATCGTCGTGGGAAATGCACACGATGCTTTTCTGTATCGACTTGTCGAAGCGACGCGGACACTCACTGTCGGCGATCCCATGCTTCCTGGAACTGATGTTGGTCCCGTCATCGATAACGATGCTGCGAAGAAGATTCGTGAATACATCGAGATCGGATCGAAGGAAGGTCGTTTGGAGATTCAACTGAAAGTGCCCGATGGACTGGAGAGCCGAGTTGGCAAACCTTTCGTTGGACCAACAATTTTCTCTGGCATTCGACCCGAACATCGACTTGCCAACGAAGAAATCTTCGGCCCAGTTCTTGCTGTGATTCATGTCAAAGATTTCGACGAAGCGCTGCGAGTCGCCAATGCGACACAATACAAATTGACTGGCGGAGTTTTCAGCCGTCGACCATCGCACTTAGAAAAAGCCCGACGCGAATTCCGCGTGGGCAATCTCTATCTGAATCGTTCGATCACTGGCGCGCTCGTCGGTCGACAACCCTTCGGTGGGTTTGGAATGAGCGGCGTGGGCAGCAAGGCTGGCGGCGCGCAATATCTCTTGCAATTCGTCGAGCCTCGCGCGGTCTGCGAGAACACGATGCGCCGTGGATTTGCTCCTGGGCTGGATTGAACTTTCAGCGTTTCAGAGCCATTTCAATTGCAATAAATGACCAATGAGACTGGGATTTCGATCTTTTGGGATTTGGATCATTTGGGATTTCGATCTTTTATTGATTCCACCAGATTCGCTGTCCGAGGAATCCTTGGGCTGGTCAACGTGTGCAGTTGCGCTGCGCTTTACGTGACACATTGAAACAGAAGTAAACAATTCCCCATGCTGAAAAATTACACATTACCGATCATCGTCGCCGCCCTTGCAGTGACCAACACTGCATTCGCTCAGTGGCATCAATCGACAGGTACGGCGTCGCTGAATATGCAGTCGCTGATTTCACGAGAGAATTATGTATTTGCAGGTGGCGCCACTGGCGCTTACCGATCGGACACGAGCGCAATAAGTTTCACCAGTTCCAACTCGGGCAACGATTCAGTAGGACCAACAAGAGGGTTCACCTCCGACGCCTCGTACATTTACACATGCACAAGCCAGGGTGTCTTTCGCAGCGCCAACAATGGTGCGACGTGGATTTCCAAGAGCGCAGGCATGACGAATACGCTTACAAGCTGCATCATCCAAGTTCAGTCGCACCTCTTTGTTGTTGGACCGTCTGGTGTTTTTCGTTCGGACAACCAAGGCGACAATTGGGCTGCTGCGGGGATGGTGGGAGTTGATGTCAGGTGTGTGACCGCAGTGGATTCGAACGTGTTCGTCGGAACGAACGGATCTGGCGTCCACATGAGCACGAATTGGGGATCAACTTGGACCGCTGTCAACACCGGTTTCGCATCGACGAATATCCGAGCAATCGAAGCGAAAGGCACATCACTTTTCGCCGGCGGGCAAATTGGAACCGGCGTCTACCGATCGACCAATCTCGGTGCGAGTTGGACATTGCTTGGTGGCGGCTTGACCTCAGGCAGTTACAGAGGGTTTGCGCATGATGATCGAATGATTGTTGCGGGTTCATTCGGTGGAGGCGTCTTTTACTCTGTCGACAATGGCGACCACTGGATCGCCATCAATTCAGGATTGACCGATCTGACAATCTTTGATCTTGAGATCCATCAGGGAATGCTTGTTGCCGCGACCAACACGCAAGGAGTTTTTCGATTTGCGATATCAAACACATTCGACCTAACAGGTGATAGCTGCATCGACGGTTCTGATCTGAGCTCATTCCTGAGTGCATGGGGAACTTGCACAGACTGTGCTGCAGATTTCAACGGCGATAATTCAGTTGACGGAAACGACTTCAGTTTCCTGCTGTCGAATTGGGGAGCGTGCGGTTCTTAGT
>CAJCCX010000288.1 GCA_903961015.1 uncultured bacterium | reverse complement strand
GTCGGCCGCCTGCGGAACTCGCCCGAGAGAACTTTCCAACGGCTGGATACGCAAACGAATGCGAGACGGAATCTGAAAACGTTCGAGCGAGAATTTGATTCGCCAACGTGGGCAGTGGAATGATTTGAACCCCGGCGAGTTTGCAAGCCGAGCAAGTCTGCGCAGCTCGGCGCAGCATGTTTGAGCCCGGGGGCAAATCAGTCCGCTGCCAAAATCTGCACGAACCACTTTTGAGTCCATGCATGTTTGAGCCCGGAGTTGATTCACTCCCCAAGCGCTTGCGCGACTGATTTTTGAAAGACGGCCTCATCTGGTTTTATTCCAGTCCAATCCTCAAACATTTGCATCGCAAGTTGTACAAGCATTTCCACGCCATCAACAATTGGGCAACCGAGTTCGCGGGCGGTTTGCAAAAATGGTGTCACTCGCGGATTCGTAATCACATCCACCACGGTCATATTCTTGTTCACGCTTTGCCAATCTATTGGCACACGTTCCAACTCTGGCGCGGCGCCTAAATGAGTTGCATTCATCACTATTTCCGTGCCCTTGGGAATAGTGATTTCGCCCGTCCATTTCAGCCACTGCGCAGGTACTCCCGAAGCCTTTGTAACGGTTTGCGCGACTTCAACTCCTTGAGATTCCCTTCGCGTGCACAGCGTTATATGAGACGCTCCTGCCCAAGCAAGTTCGACAGCCATGGCCCTTCCAGCACCACCTGCTCCAAGCATTGCAACTCGCTTGCCTTTGATGGATGTGACTTTTTGAATTGCCTTCACCACACCCTTGCCATCATTATTATGACCGGTCAGACGACCATTCTGAATGGTCATGTAGTTGCACGCTCCGATGGCCTGGACATCTTTATCCACTTCATCAAGGTGAGGTATAGATACGACTTTATAGGGCACGGTGATACAAGCGCCTGCAAAGCCCAAATCCCGAACGCCAGCGATGGCGGCAGCAATTTTGGATTCCGATTGCACATCGCATTTCCAAAACTGCCAGTGCAATCCGTAATGCGCATAGACCGCATCGAACATTCGATCGATGGGATTTTCGGCAACCGGATGCCCCAACATGCAAGTCATTTGTTTTTGAGTGGGAAGATTTGCTTTGGACATAATTGATCTTATGGGTCATTGCAGAATATGAACAGCGATGACGATTTGCAGGTAAGAGGGTTTGGTGCGGAAACTACGCCTTCACTCGCCAGTCGAGTCCTTCGGGCAATGTCCCCAAGTTCTCGCATCCATCGGCAGTCACTACAAGCATGTCTTCGACGCGTACGCCACCAAGTCCCGGTTGATACAGACCAGGTTCCACAGTTACGACATCGCCGATGATGAGTGGTGGTCCCTTCTTCGCAAGCAACGGAGGTTCGTGTACTTCAAGCCCCACACCATGTCCTGTGCCGTGCGTCATTCTTGCCTGCGCCCAGGTTTCGTCACTCGACGGCATTCCCATTGCGAATCCAGCATCGCGGATCACACGCGAAGTCGCCGCGTGAACTTCTTCACCCGTGACACCAGGCCGAATTGCAGCAATTGCAGCCCGTTTCGCGGCAACCACTGCTGCGTGCATCTGCACGATATCGCGTGGCGCCGCGCCGTTGACAACAGTTCTGGTGCAGTCGCCGTTGTAAAGCGTCTTACGACTTCGAGGAAAAATGTCAACGATGATTGGCTCGCATGTCCGCAATTCTCCGCTGCCATGTTCGTGACAATCGCTGCCCATCGCGCCGCACGCGACGATTGATTCAGGATTCAGATATCCGCGGCGCAATAAAAAAACATCGACTGCTTCGCGAATACGCTGACTTGTCAGAGGCTTGCCCGTGCCAAGCAACACTCCGTCATCGCGAACTGGTGCGGCCGCAATCGTTTCGCACGCCATTCGGATCGCGGCTTCTGTGTCTTGTTGGCATTGACGCAACCATGCAATTTCTTGTGCGTCTTTATTTCGCCGAATGAAAACACCATCATCGGGATTACAAGTCACTCGCAATCCAGCCGCAACGAGTTGGTGCCAATAGATCGCAGGAGTCGATCGATCGATCGACACACTTGTTGCTCCCATTCGAATGATGCACTCTGCGACGGACTGCGCAGTCGCAGTTTCTCTGTCCCCAGAAAGGCCAGAGGCAGGAGTGAAATCCGCGGGGCAGTGAAATTCATCGGCACGCGCGTGCTTGCGTGCGCGATCCATTTCAATATCACGCAGAATCAAGATGCAGCGGGGGGCAGCATTCGCTGAGCTCTGAACAGTAATAAGCGCCGCTGGATCACCAACGGGAAATCGGATTCGGTGATGGAGAGATGCGCTAATCGCTGGTATTCCAGCACAAAGTGAGACCTGCGCAGCGGAATCCGCCACGAATTAGCCCTTGGCTTTCTCGCGTGCTTTCGCAGCTAATTTTTTTGCAACATCCGCGTCAGCAACATCCTGCATTTCTTCTTCGGCTTTCAAGCAAAGTTGGACGAGAGTCGTGTGCAGCTCTTCGTGATCTGGAACAGAGTCCATCAGAGAAACTGCGAAGTCAACTTGGCGCACCGCATCCATACCAGTATCGATCATGCCGATCGCCGTATCACCGAGTTGCTCAAGTGCCCAAAGAAACCACTGCTTGGTAGGTTTTGCTGGTTTCTCTGGCGCTTCGATTCGTGCGCGCACAGTCATCAGGCCAATCGCAACGATTGGCACGAGTCCCAACTGCGTTGTTGGTTCGCGGCAGAGAACGAGGGCGGGAACTTCTCGGCGCAAGGCAGTCAAACGAATACGTCGAGCATCTGCACCAACAAGCTGCGGCTGCATGATGTGCAAGCCAGGTCCGACTCGATGATCTTCGCCGATCTCGCCCTCGATCCACTTCACCGTCGTTGCCTCGGCTGCCAACTGCATTCTCTGTCGCCGAGATTCTTGCAGTGGCATAATGATTCGACTCATTCGACCGAAGTCACCCACTTGATGGGCAACTTCCAGAGCGCGTTGCGCAAGTCGTTCAGCTTCGAACCATTTGCCAGACTTCAGCGCACTCTGCGCTTTCTGCATCAGGTCATCGATTCGAGCGGCTTTGGCAGGGGTAGTCATTGGTTTGTAAGGTTACCCACGGACGACTCGAATGGCGCGTTTGTCATCAGTCCGCTTCACTTCGAGGGATCGACCATTCAGTCCTTCGTTGACCGCGCGAATGCTTTCGGCAATGCGGCGGAGAGCTTTGGATGTTGGAAAATCACGCAAAAGTGATGCGATTTTTGTCACTCCAGCGCCACCGCGGAGGCGATAAATTTTCTTGTATGCCTCTTTGACCGCTTCGAGTTCCATTTCATCCATACCGATTCTGCTCATTGCAACGTGGTTGTATCCACGAATTGCAGCGGGGCTTCCTTCGGCGAGCATGAATGGTGGAACATCTTTGGATACGCGAGCCATACCGCCGACAAATCCGCAGTATCCAACTTTTACAAAGTGATGCAGCCCAGCACCGCCTCCGATGTTCGCATAGTCATCCACATGAACATGACCTGCGAGCATCGCGTTGTTGGCGAAGATGCAGTGATTTCCGATGATGCAATCATGAGCGATATGCACATTGCCCATCACAAGATTGTGCGATCCGATGCGCGTGATGCCTCCACCGTTCCCAGTACCGCGATGAACCGTGGCATGTTCGCGAATCATGTTGAAGTCGCCCATCTCGAGCCAAGTTGGTTCGCCGTGAAACTTGAGATCTTGCGGATCGCCACCAACTAAAGCAAATGGATGAATTTCGTTGCCACGTCCCATGCGTGTCAATGAAGTGATGTGACAGTGACTTCGAAGCACGCAATCTTCACCAATGTGCACGCGCGGTCCGACAGTGCAATAGGGCCCGATGCTCGCCGATTTGGCGATCTCGGCGGAAGGATCAATGATTGCAGTTGGATGGATCTTGGTCATTATTCGAATTCCGCATCGACCATCATGAAACGAATCTGAGCTTCGGCAGCAAGTTTGCCTTGGACCCACGCTCTGCACTGAACCGCTGCGCTTCGAGCACTTGCCCGCAGGGTTTCCGCCTCGATGATCAGTTGATCACCTGGAGTGACGGCCTTTCGCAACTTTACCTTATCAAGCGAGAGTAATACAGCAACTTTTCCAGTGTGTTCGAGAGTTTGGGAAAGCAAAAGACCGCCCAATTGGGCCATTGCCTCGACGATCAACACTCCAGGCATGATGGGAGTTCCAGGATAATGGCCTGGAAAAAATGGTTCATTGATTGTTACATTTTTAATGCCCACCGCGCGGCGATTTCCATCGATTTCCACGACTCGGTCGATCAAGAGCATCGGATATCGATGCGGCATGATGCGTGCAATCGCACGCGCATCAAGCACGCGACCGGTTCCCGCAATCTGAGTGCGCGCCGTTGCGCGAACTTGCTCGAATAGACGGCGGGCGAGCCGTCGATTTAAGTCGTGCCCACTTCTCTGAGCGACAATTTTTCCCTGCAAGCGCACGCCAGCTAGCGCAAGATCGCCTATGACATCAAGCACTTTATGGCGAACGCATTCGTCGGCGAAGCGAAACGAATTTTCGATTGGTCCATCATCGCCGATGACCAATGCATCGCGCGGAGTGAGATGTCTGCAGAGGCCTGCTGCCCAAAGCGCCTCTGCTTCGGAACGCAAACTGAATGTGCGCGAAGGCGCGATTTCTTTTTCATAGTCATCGCGCGCCAAATCAAAGTTTCGATTTTGGCGACCGATGTGCGAAGAGACGCTGGAATAATCCAGTTCATATGTGACGCGAAAGCCAGGTTCTTCAGATGGAAGCGCAGCGATCAACGCATCTTCTTCTTCAATGACAATTGCTTCGGTGATGCGGTGCACAAATCGCTCTGCATCTTGGGGCACTTTTCCTGCTGATTTCAGGGGTTCAAAGAATGGAAGTGCAGAGCCATCGCCAGCAGGAATTTCAGGTCCTCGAAGACGAATGACAAGATTGTCGATGCCCAGTCCAACGATTGCGCTGAGGCAATGTTCCACTGTATCGATCGTCGCATCGCCAACGCGCAGGGTCGTTCGTCGCGGCCGCGAGACGGCATTGGTGATCAGCGCGGGAATCATGACCGACGGATTGAGATCAATTCGCTCGAACACAATGCCGGTCCCAGGAGGTGCTGGACAAAATTCGATTTCTGCATCCACTCCAAGCAAGAGGCCTTTGCCACGCACAATTGTCGGCGTGCCGATCGTGTGTTGCTTGCGCTCAACGGGAATCAACGACTCTGCAATCTTTGTTTGGGCAATGCCGCGAATGCCCATTGAAGAACCAGCAGAATTTGGAGGCAGGGAAGTCATGGCCGTGCAGTTTCTTTCGCGGATTCCTTCGCCGCTTCTTTGTTCTTCTTAGTTTCGTCGACTAATCGCATCAGATCGCGAGTCAACGGCGATAATTTTTGAAGCGCAAGAATGTGGCGCATTTCGATCTTGATTTCGCGCGCAGGCATTCCCCCCCAAACCTCGCCGGCAGGGACATCGTTCATCAGCGCAGTGCGTGCGGCGAGTTGAGCGCCAGTCCCAACGGTGCGGTGATCGGCGATGCCGGAACCCGCGCCGATTCGAACCCAATCTCCAACCGTGCTCGACCCTGCGATGCCACTCAAGCCCGCCATGACAGTTGATCGTCCAATTTGAACATTGTGTCCTATTTGACAGTGATTATCGATCTTTGTTCCCACGCCGATTCGGGTCGAACCAAAAGTTCCGCGATCGATACAAGTGCAACTGCCGATTTCAACATCATCTTCAAGTACGACATTTCCAATATGAGGAATGCGAAGTAATCCATTGCCGTTGGGGCACGGTCGATATCCGAAGCCTTCCGTGCCGATCACTGCGCCTGCATGCACGATGACGCGCTTGCCAAGTTCGCAGCGTTCACGAATGACCGCATTGGCATGGATGATCGCATCGTCGCCAATGGTCACGCCAGGATAAATGCGCGCGCCGGAATGAATCACAACGTTTTTTCCGAGGACGCAATCCTTTCCAATCCAAACAAGTGCTCCGATGGAAACGTGGTCTTTGGAAAGAGTTGTTGTTTCAACCACCGCAGTTGCATGAATTCCCTTCGGTGGAAATTCAGGTGGTGGAGAAAAGTGTTCGAGCAACGAGATCATCGCAACTTCAGCCCGATCAACATGAATGAGCGCGCGCTTCTTTGCATCGTGATCGGGAACGTCAACGCCACGAGAAACGAGTGCGACTTGCGCTTTGCAATCCTTCCATAGACGCGCATAACTTGTATCTGAAATAAAAGTCGCGTCGGATTCTTTCGATCCTCGCAAGTCGCCGAGACCGTGAACGACGATTCCACTTGGACCGTCGAGTTCACCGCCGACTTTCGTCGCTATCTCTTGAGCGGTGAGTTTCATCAATCAACTCTTGCCAGCAGGAATTGTTGTCGTAGTCGCTGGCGTCGCAGCTGGCTGCGCAGCTGGCGTCGCAGCCGGGGTCATCACTGGATTTGCCGCACGAAAATCAGAGTTCATTCGTTCAATCAAAGCATCAGTAATGTCGAGCGCTGGATTGCTGTACAGCATTCTTCTGCCATTGATCTGCTGCATGGTTCCTTCGAGGTTCGTTGGGTTAATCCCAGGAACCGTATCGTCGATGAACACGAAGTCGATTTTCTGTTCCTTTGCCAAGAGTCCGCACGTACTACGAATCGCAACATATGTTTCGCGAATCGAAATAGCTTGTTCAGATTCCATTTTTAACTTTGCAAAACTCTGCAGCGCGCTCAAGTCGCCAGCCTTCAAAATAGCCTTATTCATAGCGTCATTGTGAGCAGGTGTCCCTACTTGATAACTGTCCAGATCTTCCTGCATGCTCTTGACGGTGTCCGTCATCGTGGCGAGTCGTTTTTCTAATTCGCCACGTAGTTTTACAGAACGTGCTTCAGCGGCTTTGAGTTGATCGAGTGATCGATAGATCTTTTCGATATCGACTGAAGCGACAATCGTCGGAGCCGTTGGAAATCCTGCAGCAAAGAGCAGAGCTCCGAGGGCAAGAGTGACTGGCAGAAGAATTTGATTTATTCGCATTATGGTCTCCAACAAGTTGATATTCAGTGGCGAAACTAGAGTGGCGGAAAAAGAGTGGCAAGAACAGATTTATGGTTTGGCAATTGGCGCAACGGGAGCAGTCGGGGTTGAGCGAGCATTGTTCATACGCAGGATGAGTTTTTCAGTCAGGTCATCTGCCTTAGCGGCATAAAGAACTCTGCGTCGCGAAATCTGCTCGACGACTTGCTGCGCGAGTGGCATTTGGTTGCGGCGGTCGCGTTGAAATTCTGCAGTGCCGTCATAGACCAAGACATACTGATATCCCTCGGACTGCGCCAACTTATCGGCTTCGCTGACAATGGTTCGATAGAGACCTTCCCAGCGCAGTGCTTGCTCGCGATCTGTTTCCATCTGCTTGGTCGTTGCCCATTCCTTCAGTTGAAGTTGTTCAAGAGCGAGGCCGTCTCGCATACTGCCGCGCTCAGCCGGATCCGTGAGTGCGTCAGACTCTTTCGCACGAACTTCGATTTGGTCTTTGCGTGTTTTGAGTTCTAACTCGAATCGAGTTGCCATTTGAGTCAGTTCAATTTCCATCTCGCCGCGCTGTTGGATCTTGTCCAAGATTCTGCGGATGTCGACACTGGCGACCGCCGATGGCTGAGCGCTCATTCTTCCAACGGTATAGGCAGCACTTCCTGCAACACATGATGTTGCGATCAGAACTGCGACGATAAATGATGTTTTTCGCATGCGCTTCTCCATAACAGTTCAAGAGTGTAGTGGAGAACGCCCCAAAATTGAACTAGAAGGGGAGTTCCGCAGTGAAACTGAATGTTTGCGTTGAATCTGTTTCATATTTCACTACGGGAACGGCGAAATCAAATGCCAAAGGAGCTTGGCCTAACTGAGGAATGTAAAGGCGAACGCCGCAACCAATCGAGACTCGATAAGGGGTGAGGTTGAAGCTGTCGGTGACCGTTCCCGAGTCTGAAAAGACCACTCCGGAGATGAACTTGTCGAAAATCGGCACTTCATATTGAGCGCCCGCAAAGAATCGAAATGTCCCACCGATGGGTTGTCCATTTGGCAGGCCATTGTTGTCGACGGTTGGTGTTAATGACGCGGGCGTTGGCGGATCGGCTCCAATTTCCTCAGCACTCAGCGGGCTGATCGCTCGGAACTCGAATCCTCGCAGCGAGCGACCACCAAGATAGAAGCGTTCTGAAACTGGAGCGCTGCTTCCAAAAATATAGCCCGAACTTGTGTTCAGTTTCAGAACACTCTTGCGCCCGAAGAAATCTTCACTCAGCGGAAACCATGTTGTGAAACTGCCTGCTACCAATGGGTACGTGTACCCCCCGCCGAGTGCGCCGAAGTATGCGAGTTCTCCTTCGAATCGAGAGCCTCGACTTGGTCGCATTGGATTATCCAAATTCGTTCGAGCGAAAGTCACTCCAACGGAATTGATGAATAAAGGGCCGCGATCGTTATAGACCTCGATCGGAGTGCTCCCGTCAAAGTCCGTCATGGTGACATCCTGAAGTGAGACACGAACCGAACCTTGCCACATATCGCCGAAGCTACGGCCGAGACTGAAGCTTGATGCAATACGCTCTTCAGTGAATGTGTTGTAAATCCGATTGCGATAGAGCAGGCTGGATCCAAAGCCATAGTCACTTTCGAGAAAATTCGGATCACTGAAACTGATTGAATAGTTGCTGACTTCAAGACCTGGAGAAATTGCAACTCCGAAACTTTGGCCAGCACCTCGGAAGGCACGACCGCTGACGAATTCGTCAAGAGTTTGAGGCGTATCAGCAATGTCAAAATTCTGTTGATTGAGCGCGATATTTCCAGCAAGCCCGGTGTCTGTTCCAGCGCCGACGCCGAAACTGATGCTTCCTGTGTTTCTCTCTTTCACTTCAACCAAAACATCGCGAACATCTGGAGTCTTTGGGTCTGCAGTTTGCGGCGTTATGGTGGCTGAGGTGAAAAGCCCCGAACCTTCAAGGCGGCGCTTTGCAACTTCAATTTCATGTCCATCGAGCGGGCGACCTGGTTGAATTCGGACACGCCTCCGAACGACACTGTCCTTTGTCAAATAGTTGCCTTGAATCCGCACTAAACCTGCGATGAATGGCGATGTCTCGCGAATCGTTACGACCATGTCTACCTCGGCTTCTTCGCCAAGTCGAATCCAAGTTTGATCAACTCGGGCTTCAATGTATCCCATCGTTTGGTATGCCTCAGTCACTGCCTTTGTCGATGCTTCAACTTTATCAAGCGTATAAAAATCTCCAGGACGAATTTTCATCAATCCAAGAACTTGTTCTGGTCGCATCACTCGAGTGGTGTCGCGAGGCCCGCCATCCGCTGATTCGAAGACAACGGATCGAAGTCGGTATTGGCGTCCTTCACTGATTACGAAAACCACTCGCGCTTCTTTTCCTGTTGCCGAAATCTCGACGCGCTTGTCAACGCGAACATCAAGAAAACCACGATCTTTATAGAATTTATCGAGAGTGGCGACATCATCCACCAGCATGTCTTGGTCAAGATTGCCTAGCGAAAAGATAAAAACCCAAGGCTTGGTTTTGATCTGAGCGCCAAGTTGGTTTGTGGTGAATCGGTCATTTCCAGAGAAAACGATTTCGCGGATTCGAACACGAGGCCCTTCGACGATTCGGAAAATAAGAATCCCAGTATCGAGTAGGCGAGTCTCGTCCGCCTCGACCTCGATCATGTAATTCCCTTTGGCGCGATAGAGATTCTTAATCTTTTCAATGGCTCGTTCGAGAAGAAAATCGTCGCGCGGACCGCCTGCATAAAGCCCGATGACTGCTCGAAGTTCCTGATCTGAAGCGACTTTATTCCCCACGACCTGAATATCTTTGATGATCGGCTGCTCGATGAGGATGTATCGCACACGCACAGTGCCATCGGGGAGGAGTTCCGCGTCGGCAGTCACTGAATCAAAGTGCCCGAGTCGATACAGAGTCGTTACATCGTCTTTGATTGATTGTGACTCGAAGGGTTGGCCCGTCGCGATTCGCAGGTTGTTGCGTATCTCTTGTTCGGTGACTCGGCCGAGTCCTTGAATGAGAACTTCCGAGATAGGCCGATCGGCAAGAGCTTCGTCGTCCAGATTGGTCGTTGCGGTGGCGAAAGCACTTGCGGAAATTGAG
>CAJCCX010000287.1 GCA_903961015.1 uncultured bacterium | reverse complement strand
TGCAAGTGCCCTTCGTGCAACCAACGGTCTGACTGCGCCAACATGCCAGCGATCCAGCTTCACGACTTCGAAAACTTGAAGCCCCGCACCAAACACTAAGAATCAACTCATCAAAATCATGCAAAATTTTTGAATGACTGATTCACTTTCAGCATGCGAAATTGAAGACTTGTGCGCATAGAATGGTCGTAACATTGTCACGTCGCAACTCTTCCAGACTTGATTGACTATGAAACGCAAGCCGATCATCATTCTGTCGATTGTGACTGCGCTGATTCTTTCAGTTCCACTTGTAGCGATGCAATTCTCGAAGGAAGTGAACTGGAGCTTGATGGACTTCGTGGTTGCCGCCATGTTGATCATGGGCAGTGGCCTCGCAATTGACTTCACCGCGCGAAGGTCTCGCAACATCACGTTCAAACTCGGCGTTGTTGGAGCGGTCGGTACCTGCCTTTTTCTGACATGGATAAATCTTGCAGTCGGCATCATCGGCAATGAAGACAACCCAGCAAATCTGATGTATTCGACCGTGATTTTGATCTGCATTGTTGGAGTCATCGGGTCTGGATTTCAGCCACGCGGGATGTCCTACGCGCTCTTCGCAACTGCGATCGCGCAATTCTTAGTTCCCGTGATCGCATTCTTTATTTGGCACCCGCCGCTTGACGACGGTCTTATCAAGACATTCGTTTTGAATACAAACATTGCTGTGCTCTTCGTTGGCTCAGGGATTTTATTTCGTCGAGCAAGCGTTACTTCGCCTGATGATTCCACGATTCCGTGCACACCGAAATGAGCAAGTACTCCATTGCGCACGACTCGCATCACGTCTCAAACCCGACAATCCAGAGCACCAAACAATGCGCTGCCATGAGGAATATCCTCAGCTCAAGATGCGGATTGTGTCACTGATCAATGACGCACAATTCATCGAGCGCCTCTTGCGGCATATTGGCACTGTATTGACAACTCACAGCCGCACGTCAGGCGCATGAGTCGGCGAAGGAGTCGGATTGGGGCGATACGGCTTCCATCTATTCTGCTTGCGCTCGTGCCATTCAGGTACAACAGGTTCGGGAATCGGCACCAATTTCAGCAGTGATTTCGCAGTGAAATGGCGAAAGGCTGCGACATCGACGGGCTCGTACTTCAATCGTGAGTTCTTTCCAGGGACGAGTGAATTGGCAACGATCCACGCACGAAGATCGACAAGTGAACCAACGAATGTTACACGTGTGACGTCGAGCAATTCTTCAGGGCGGTCTTCGATCGCAATCGTCCATGCGTGCACTTCGAGTGGATCGATCGGCACATTCACGATCTTGCCATCAACGTACTTGCGCGGCGCAATTGAAATCCAAGGATAGGTCGGATTGATCCACACTTCATTTCGTCTGAAACTACGTCCAGCTTGAAAGTCAAACCCTTGCACGCCTGCAATCGTTCCTGGATATGAAACGACGCCATGTGCATCGGGTCGAACAATTGCCCTCCTCGCAGCTCCTTCGCTGACTGAAAGCGGGGGCCGCCATCCGCGACCATCTGGCGAGTCTTCCGCCAACTTCACCTCAGCGATCATGCCGATGAAGTCTTGTGGCAACTCGATCACGAGGTCGAGTGCAGGCCAGAGCGGAGCGATATAAAAATCTTTCGAGATCTCTTTGAATTCTGAAGGAATCTGGCTGAACCCGCGGCCATCGAAAAATCGACCAGTCTCAACCTCAAGATTTTCTGGCAGCATTGGATCGCCCGCGAGAATCTGCCAATAGGACCCATCCAATCCACTCAACAAGACGAATCGTGAGCATCCATCTGGTCCAGTGAATGCCATAGATCTATCGATCGTGGGTCGAAATTTTTGATCCCATTCGTGTTGCGTGATAAGCGCGCCTTCGGCTGGCAATCCAGTTAATCCATCGACAACTTTGATCGTGACTGGAACGCGCAAGTGAAACTGTCGAAAGCACCCACCGAGTATGAGCGTGTGCGTGAGTGCGATTCCGCACGCAAGGCACCGCGAATGAATGAGTCCGGATCGAATGATGGTGGGAATTCTATACGTATGTCCGAAACGCAGAATCGCGTTGTCCAACTCCGCCTCTGCAAGCAAACGCTTCAACCGCGCGTTCTCTTTTGCTCAAGCTGCCAGTTTCACAGCTTTCATTCTTGGTTGATCGCATCAAGCAAAGGAGTGCATAAGACTCTTCGCCCGCATACGTCGGCACACAATTTGTCAATGCATGATTCGTTGATCGAGCCGTGCATGGCGGTGCGACGGGATGGCTTGGCGAACTTTGCCAAGAATGCGAGTCGCGATATCGGTCGCAGCATGTGGTTGACCAGCTGCGGCAGATGCGGCACGCATTCGCCAAAGTATCTGCGGATCCGCGAGAATCGCGTTGATTTCCATCGCAGCTGTTTTGGGATTCCGCAGACGTACTGCTGCACCGCAGCGCACCAACATCTCGGCATTGTGTTCTTCTTGACCTGGGATGGGTTGCAAAAGAAGCATTGGGAGTCCGATTGCGCGCGCTTCGGTTGTCGTCAATCCACCGGGTTTTCCGACGAGCAGATCTGCAGACGACATCAATGTGTGCATCTGGTTTGAGTAACCAATGACCCGAAGGTCAGTGCAATCGGATTTGGCGCGTGAGAGTGATTCGATCTCTCGCCGTAGCGATTCATTCTTACCGCAGACGACGATCACAGTCGCATGGAGCGAAGCAGCGATCACCGATTGGACTACTTGGAAGAGCGCGCCAAGTCCATGTCCTCCGCCACAGATCAGAATGGTTGGTTTTTGCTGGCGATTTTCTAAGGCATCTCTCAAGATGGTTTGTGGCAAGCGCCCAAGTCTGGGGTCGACAGGTATTCCAGTTGCGCAAACTGCGTCTGGAGAAAGTCCAGCAGCAATCGCAGTCATTCGAGCGGATTCGCTCGCGACGCATGTGAGATCGCTCCCGCGGTGCAACCACGTTGAGTGTGGATGTTCGTCGGTCACGACAGTGACAAGTGGCGCTTGAAGTTCTCCGCGTTGTCGCATTCGCGCCAGTACTCCGCTCGTCAGAAAATGAGTTGATACGACGATGTCGGCGCTATGAAGTTCTGGTCGATTGCAGAGTCGCAGAAGTGCCTGATCTTCGATGCGACCTGCAAATCGCGAAGCGCGAGTCGACCTGATGGACGTGGAGTCTGATCTGGCGTAGAGCCTTCCGACGACTCTGGGAAAAAATCGGATAGCTGCCATATAGCCGCCTCGGTAGATGTGCTTGAACCAAGTCGGCGAGTCCTCCATCGCATCGAGGAAAGTGGCAAAATTCGGCCCCAAATGATCTGCCAGTGCGTCTTGGATAGCGACGGCAGCGCGTGTGTGACCGCAACCAATCGAGGCACTCGCAAATACGACTGAGCAATTTTTTCGTCCGCGCAAATCAGATCGCATGGCTTCCCACTTCGACTTGTTCGAGAATTTCAATTTCTTCTTCGACATTGTGAGTCCATCCGATGGACTTGAGGAGTTGATCAACCTCGATGATTTCAAGTCGACCGTCGTGATGCTCCACCAGAGCACTCGCACGTTCGATCCAATCGCCGCAATTTGCATACAGGACGGCAACTCCGTCAATAAATTGCTCGTCGATACGAGGTTCATGAATGTGCCCACAGACGACGCCGTCGAGCCCTCGACGATGCGCTTGAGCTGTGAGTGCCTCTTCGAATCGACTCACGAATGTGCAGGCACTCTTGACTCGTTTCTTGATGATTCGTGAAAAACTCCATCGACATAGACCAAAGAGTGATCGAACATTATTCACGAATCGATTGAGTGCGACGAGGTGGTCGTATGCCCATGCCCCAAAAAGAGCGAGCAAGCGGGAGTTCTGAATGACGAGGTCATACTCGTCGCCGTGCGTCACCAAGACTCGCTTGCCGTCTGCCAGAGTGTGAATCGCTTGTCTGGCAATTCGAATTCCACCTAAATCCAGCCCAGAATATGACCGGAGAGCATCGTCGTGATTTCCCGGCACGTAGATAATCGAGGTTCCGTGTCGTGCGAGCTTCAATAGCCGTCGAATGACTTGATTGTGCGTCGATGGCCAACTCCAGCGCTGACGAAGCATCCACATGTCGACAATATCGCCGATCAAGAAGACGCGTTCGCACTTCACGCGCTTTAGAAACGCAGCCAACTCCTCGGCTCGGCATCCGCGGAATCCTAAGTGGACATCACTGATGAAGATTGTTCGGTAGTCAAAAGTAGTGGTCAAGATGAATGGCCTTTCTCATAAATATGATCGGCGATTCGAGTTTGGTTTTTGTTGAGATTTTTAAGAACTCACTGAAACTAAATATTTTTGCCTGCGATACTTGAAAGACGAAGTCGTATAAACGGGCCCAGCTGAACCCATCGTCAGCCATTGCGCATTGTGGTTTGGCATAGCACGTGGGTTGCTGCAGCCCATTTTCTGAAATGCACCGACTTGCACATTCTCGCAATTTGCAACTCAACCCCTTGCGCCACTCCGTGTTTCCCTGCAGATAAAAAAATGGGCAATTCTTTTCTACACCACAGCGAAGCGAACTCGCCGCGAGAATTATTCACAATGTTTTCTCAAACAGAAACAATCTGCGGCAAATTGCCGTCATAGATCGGCAATGTCGGCCAAATCGAACAGCAGTGTGTTCATATGATTTCTCGCCTTGAACGCATCATTTTGCACTTGCATAAGTTCACATGCAACAATTATTCAAAAATTTATTCATTGCATTTGACTCTCTCGATATGCGGGCTACTGTGCCTCCGCAGATATTCGTTGTTCGTTCTTCTCGCAAATTCGTGAGGCTTTTTTAATGTCTTTTGATTCAAATGGTTTCTACGCTGTTTCTAGGCGTCGTTTTCTGGGTGGCACCGCAGTAGCGGCTGGGAGTCTTTCACTCTTCTCAAAGCTTGGCGCATTCGACGATTCTTAAAAATTGCGACGCTTTTTTGCTATTTGATTTTTTGGCAGTAGGTTGATCTTTGGCATCAGTTTTCGTCCCTTACGCTTCCCCTTTTTAGTCCCTTTATCCCCTAATTTGGATTTTTTTATGTCTAATAAATCAACTAGTTCGTCCGTCGTTTCTCGGCGTCGTTTTCTGGGTGGCACCGCAGTAGCGGCCGGAAGTCTTTCCGTCCTCGCAAAGCAAGCCAGCGCGGGAGTCGGAGACCCGCTTCCTCCATTCCATGTCGACTTTGGAAGCCCGGCCACCACGCCGTGGGTGTGGCCTCTCTCATTCGCGCGACACGCAGTACCGATGCCATCCTGGGAGACCCTCGATCCGCCAGTGATTCCGGCTGACCATCAGCGTTACGGCGAGTTCCTACCCGTCAAGTTCTATGACATGAGCGTGACCGAGAAGTTGTCGCAACCGCATCCGGAACTTGCCTTTAG
>CAJCCX010000286.1 GCA_903961015.1 uncultured bacterium | reverse complement strand
CGCAAGCTTGCAATACCAATGCCCAAAAAAAGGAAGAAGCCCACCACCTAGAAACAGGTGGTGGGCTGAAATAGCTTCCCAATTAACGAATCGAGTATCCAACCGAGTCGGGCTTTAGGCGCGACGACGGCGTCCGACGAGACCGGCAAGTCCAACCAAGGCGATTGCGCCTGGGGCTGGTGCACCGATCGTGAAGCTTCCGTAGCCGAACTGAGCAACGGTTGATCCGAGGTATGCATAGCCAAGGGTCATGTTTGCTGTGTAAGTAGTGGTGTCGTCAGCTGCAATTCGTGCGATTTGCAACAGTCGGACCTTCAAGGTTCCGCCGACGAGGTTCTGCGTTCCTGGGGTTGCGTCATACCAACCAGCGTTGGTGTTTGGAGGCGAAATGCCACCAGCTGCAGGTCCATAAGGTGTTCCGAATGATGGATCCAATGCGGTTCCCCAACCGTTGCCAATGCCCTGCATCGTGACAAAGGAATCGGTCAAAGATTGAGCTGTGGACATAGCAGAAGCGTCACCAGCCCAAGTTCCCATGCTGCCGAAAAGATCAGCATATCCGTCGCCGTCTGTATCGACGTCGCCCTGGAAATTGTCGTTATGAACAGCGTTCATAATGCCAGATGAACCAGCAGCAATCTGATTGCCTTCTGGTGTCGCATCGGCCTTTGCGAAGTCGAACACATTCAAGACGCGTTGGCTGGAAGCATTGGCTCCAGCACCGGTAGCATCGAAATTGGCATAGATCTTATAGATGTTACGACCACTGACGGTGGTCATTTCGACAGACCAGCCAGTAAAGGCTGCGCCTGCGGAGGAAGAGATGAGCGCAACAGCACCGAGCAAAGCAAGAGATTTCATTATTAGGGACCTTTCGAAAATAGGGAAGCGATACAAGATCGAGACACGTCCCTTTTTCCAGATTCTCCATTCAGAAAGTAGCCCCAAAAACTGACTCGTCAAATTTTGGAGCGGAAAATCTTATGAATTTTTCGTTTAGTCCGCAATTGCCAAAGCTTTGGAAAGCCCGCCCGTCAGCAGAAGCGCCGATGCAGCAGAGACTTCAACAAATGCAGTTTTCCCGATAAATGACCTTGCTTCATGCTCGTTTTTGCATTCAAGTGCAAAAATGAGGTCTCCAGCGGTTCGGCCAATGCACTGAAATGACGTCGTTTGGGAGGGTGAAGCACCGTGGGAGGATTGAATTTCCTTGCCCATTATAGTTATAGGACTTTGACCTATTTTTTCGTTGGAGCGTTTTTCGAAAGTTCTGACCTCATCAAAGAGCACTTCCACTTGGCGCCCGATCCATTCTTTATGAGTCGCATGAGAAACATCGGTCTGAATTGCAAGCAGCCGGTTGTTTCGAAAGCGCTTCACATCTTCTGGAACATCATCCTTCAATCGATCGAACGCTGTTGTTCCTGGACGAGGAGAATATTTGAAAATGAAATTGTTCTTGAATGGAAGTTGCTTGACGAGCGCGCATGTCATCTCGAAATCCTCGTCGGTCTCGGTTGGAAATCCAACGATGAAATCTCCAGCAAGACAGAGGTCTGGCAACAACACAAGCGCACGATTTACAAAATCCAAATATTCGCCAACGGTGTATCCGCGGTTCATCATTTTCAGAATGCGGTCCGATCCACTTTGTGCAGGTGCATGTAAATAGCGGCAAATACGGGGAGAATCACGCATCACACTCAAGATGTCGTCGCCGAAGTCGCGAGGATAACTGGTGATAAAACGAAGTCGTTTCAGAGTTGGCACTTCTTCGTGAATACGTCGCAGGAGATCTGCGAATGTGGTTGTTCTCTTGCCAGTACTTGCAGCAGAGGAGCGGAATGCAGAGAGGCCTGGGCCAACCTGTGGCGCTTCGCGACCATCTATTGTCACCGCACTTCCGTGTTGATAGCGATAGTGATTGACTGTTTGCCCAAGCAGCGTGATCTCGATCACACCTGCATCGACAAGCCGTTTGCATTCGTCAACAATGTGATCTGGCGGACGATGAACTTCCGCACCTCGTGTGTTTGGAACCACGCAATATGTACAGAATTTATTACATCCACGGGTGATTCGGACATAGGCGCTGTGCCGCTTGCCGCCGCTGGAATCTGGGTCAAATGCACGGGAAAGATCGAGGTTTTCCAGATTGTCTTCGGCCGCAGAAAGGGTGACAGATCGGCGACTTCGATTGCCTGCAAGCGCAGTTCGATCCGCAAGCGCGAGGGGTTGCGCAAACTCCAATTCTTGGGCCGCATTGGATTTTCGAACATTGTCGATCAGTTGGGGCAGGCGGTCGAGTTCTCCAGGACCACACATCAAGTCGACTTGTGGATGCCTTCGAAAAAGATCCAGCCCATCGCGTTCTGCCATGCAGCCGATGACGCCTAAAATGAGGTTTTCTCCCGCTCTTTTGCGTGCACTGATGACTCCGATTCGGCTGTAAGCCTTCTGCTCGGCTTGTTCTCGAACGGAGCAGGTGTTGTACAGAATGACCGATGCGTCTTCAGGACGAGTGACGAAACGATATCCAAGCGCACTCAATTGTCCTTGGACAAGCTCGCTGTCGAGCTCGTTCATCTGACAGCCAAAAGTTTCGAGATAGACGGGCAACATTTGAAGGGACGAGAATACTCAATCGCAGAGCAAACTTTGTGGGATTTGCAGTCAGATGCCGATAGATAAATGATGTTAAGAGCAGGACAAGGTATCGCACTGTGTTCGATGTGCCTATTGGTCTTGGGCGTCGTCTTTGTCAATTCCGCCAGTCTCGATGTCAGCGGCGACAGCAAGACGACCTTTGACGCCATTCTTGGCGGACGAGCGACACTCTTTGCAATCGCGTCTGCGCTGTGTCTGTTGGTCGGCTCGCGATTGCCTGTTGAGAAACTTCAAGCCGCGCGGGGTGCACTGAATCCAATTTTGTGGATCATCGTTGCGATCTTCGCAGGCATTGTTCTTGTTCATGTGCCAGGAATTGGTCGCGAGGTCAATGGCGCAAGTCGATGGATCAGTTTGGGGCCTGTGACATTCCAACCCAGCGAGATCGCAAAGTGGGGAATGCCATTGGTCTTGGCATGGTGGTGCATTCGTCGAGGCGCGAAAATGAAAGGTTTTTGGGGAGGCTTTTTTCCGCCAATCGCTTTCGCAGCAGTCGTCGCATTGGGGATCGCAGTTGAAGATTTAGGAACCGCGACGCTGATCATGTTGATCGCGCTGATCATTGTTGTAGCAGCTGGTTGCCGATGGTGGCACGCTGCGTTGTTGGCGCCGATGGCATTGATGGGATTTGTTGGTCTGATCATTGTCAGTCCGTATCGCATCAACCGCATCCTTGCATATGTCGATCCATATGCAGATTCGCAAGGGATTGGTTATCACATCATTCAGTCGATGGGCGCAATTTCTGGAGGCGGATTGACTGGTCGTGGACTTGGCAACAGCGTGCAAAAATTTGGATATTTGCCTGAAGGAACCACAGACTTTATTTATGCAATCATCTGCGAAGAGAGTGGAATGATCGGTGCGTTTCTGGTCATTGCGCTCTATGCATTTCTGCTGTGGTGCGGATGGTTGGTGATCGGGGCAGTGAAAGAGCGTTCAGCGGATGGTGGTTTGATGATGCGCGGTGCGGATCAGGAATCACGGCTCTCGCCATTTTGTCAACTTGTCGGACTTGGAATCTTGGCAACGATCGGATTTCAAGCGCTTATCAATATCTTAGTGGTCACTGGTTTGGCGCCGACCAAAGGCATTGCACTTCCGCTGATTTCTCGCGGCGGAACTGGATGGATGTTGACGTGTTTATCTTTGGGCTTGATCATGTCTATGGATCGAAAGATGGCGCGAGAAGATGCGCGATCGAAGGTTGAAGATGGTGCAGGCGAGAGCGGGGTTGTAAGAATCGATACGAATGCAATCAGCAGTGTTGATCCGGGAGCGATTGCGCAATCATGAGTAGTGCATCACTTCCATTTCCTCGCGGGAGCGGGGATAGGATTACTGCGAATTCCAAGATGAATGAAGAAACAAAAGCATCGGGATCGCTCGCTCCAGTGATCATGCTGGCAGGTGGCGGAACGGGCGGCCATATTTCTCCCGGGCTTGCCATCGCAGAACGAATTCGAGCTCTTGATCCAACTGCGCGGACGATTTTTGCATGCTCTGCTCGGCCAATTGATGCATCGATGTTGAGTGAATCCGAAGCAGAGTTCTCGGCGATTCGCGCCGAACCTTTTTCGATGGACCCGCGCCGCTTGATTCGTTTTCTTGTTGGTCTTCGTCGGGGGCGCAAAGATGCTGCTGCTTTGATTCGCAAGTGTCGACCGAGTTGGGTCGTGTCGCTGGGTGGATTTGTTACACCCCCAGTCGTCGCTGCTGCACGCAATGCTGGCGTTCCAGTCTTACTGGTCAACTTAGATGCAACTCCTGGACGAGCCAATCGAATGGTCGCACGATTTGCGACGCGCACGGTCTCGGCCGTCCCTGTGCCAAGCATTCCAAACTTTGCTCGTGAGATCATCGGGATGCCAATTCGTAGAATTGCAATCGCTCCAGCATCCGCGGAACTTTGTCGTGCGGAATTAGGGCTCGATCCCGCCGTGCGCGTGTTGTTGATCACTGGCGCATCGCAGGGTGCGCAGAGTCTGAACGAACTTGCAGTGCAATTGGCGCGAGTTCATTCGGATCGATTTCGCGATTGGCAAGTGTTGCATTTATGTGGCGCGAATCCTCTTGGTGGCGTCGCTCGATACGAGCGTGCATGGCGAGAATCTGGAGTGCGAGCGGCAGTGATTCCGTTTATGCACAGAATCGGATTGGCGTGGGGCGCCGCGGACTTGGCGCTCAGTCGCGCTGGAGCAAGTTCAGTCGCAGAAGCGCAAGCAAATCAGATTCCCACAATCTTCGCGCCATATCCCTATCACAAAGATCTCCATCAGCGTGAGAATGCGATGCCTTTGGTTGTCGCTGGCGCAGCAGCAATGGAATTAGATCAGATTGATGCGGATAAGAACATGACGGGCCTTGGCAAGTGCGTGTTGGATTTGATGCAATCCGCAGAGAAACGCTATGCGATGCGCAAGGCGCTTCAGTTGATGCCGCCGCCAGACAGCGCAGAGCAGATCGCAGAATTTGTCTTGCGAGGACGGGCGTTTCGAAGTTCTGTCGCAACGGCGTAATCTCTTTACTGTGCAAAATTCCCGAGCAATCGCGCATATTGATCTTGATGCGTTTTATGCCAGCGTCGAACAGATGGATGATCCCAGTTGTGCGGGACTTCCAGTCCTCGTCGGCGGTGATGGCGCTCGCAGCGTTGTCAGCGCAGCAAGTTATGAAGCAAGAGCATTCGGATGTCGATCTGCGATGCCGATGGGCGAAGCACGACGCCGTTGTCCAAGCGCGATCATTCGACCGGTTCGAATGCGGCGTTATCAGGAACTTTCCGATGTGTTCATGGATGTTCTGCAAAGTTTTTCGCCATTGGTGGAATCTCTTTCGCTTGATGAAGCATTCGTAGATTTGTCTGGGACCCAACGACTCTTTGGCGCTCCTGCTGAAACCGTTGTGCGAATCGTCGCACGCGTGCATGAAGCAACAGGATTGAATTGTTCGATTGGATTGGCGCCATCAAAATTTGTTGCGAAGATTGCGTCGGATTTACGCAAGCCACGCGGAGTGGTGATCGTCGAAAGCGACGCGTTGATGCAGTTTCTTGCGCCACTGGATATCTCGCGAATGTGGGGAGTTGGACCAGTTGCAGAGGAGCGATTTCGCAGACAGGGTTATGCAACATTTGCAGATTTACAGCGGGTGAGTGAAGCAAAAGTTTTTGGAGATCTTGGTGATGCGGGGCGACACGCGTGGCAACTTGCGCAAGGAATTGACGCGCGCGAAGTTGTTCCAGAGCGAGCGCCCAAAAGTATTGGTCAAGAGGAAACATTCGAGAAGGACACGCTCGATATCGAACGACTTCGGCAGGTGCTGCTTGGTCAGACTGAAACCGTTGCGAGAAGACTTCGGCGGCAGGGGCTTGCTGCGCGAACCGTCACTGTAAAGTTGCGATTTTCAGATTTTCAGACTGTGACAAGACGAGCAACTTTTTCTGTAGCGACGGATATTGGACTGGAATTCTGGTCGAGCGCGCGTGAATTGTTTGATCAGTGGGCTACGAAAGAAGCGCAACCTCTGCGCTTGATCGGCGTCAGTCTTGGCGGTCTTGAAGCGCAGACTCAGATTGCTGAACTCTTTCCGGATCCGGTGATGGATCGACAGCGGCGACTTGATGGCGCAGCGGATGCGATCCGCGCCAAATTTGGTGTCGAAGCAGTCAGTCGCGCCGCTGAAATTGTGCGAACGGACGAGTGATCGAATGCAAGTGACCTCGCTATCCTCTATTTCATGATCTTTGCGGTTTCTTCTATTGATGCATGGTTGACATTCGTCGGAACATTGCATCCTGCGGTTCTGCACTTTCCAATTGCGCTGGGCATTGTCGCTGCGATTGTTGAATTATGGGGTGCAGTGCGTCGTGATCCAGGACCTTCTTCATTCGCGTTGACCGCGGTGTGGTTCGCAGCAATTGTTGCAGTGGTGACCGCGACGAGCGGGTGGTTTAATGCGGAATTCCTGAATCGGGGACTCTCGCTGAATCTTTTTCTTCATCGTTGGATTGGAATTTCTTCCGCAGTTCTCTTAATAGTTCTTGCGATCAGCGGGTCGATCATTCGTGCTCGACCGAAGGCCAGTTTGTCTGGTGCTTGGCGAATGGCGTTGTTGGCAACTGCTGGAGCTTTGGGTTTTACTGGTCATCTTGGTGGCTCTATGGTCTATGGCGATGGTTACATCACCGATGCGTTGTGGGCTGCGATCGACCAAACCGAAAAGTCTCAAAGAGATTCAGCGGCGAATGCTGCGAAAGAGCAATTAGGAATTGTGGAGACGCCTCAGGTTGCAACAGCCGTTTCAGCAACTGCCGTTTCAGAAACAGCAACGCCCGCACCAGTATCTCCCGCACCAGTAGTTCTGGGCGCTGGAGGAAAGTCGTCTGTTGATTTCACTAAGCAAATCGTGCCGATCTTGACTGCGAATTGTTATGAATGTCACGGTAACGGAAAGCACAAAGGTGGCGTTTACCTTGATGATTGGAAATGGATGACAACTGAGCGAAAGGGCGAGTGGGCGGTGAAGCCTGGCGATCCTTCGGCAAGTTTGTTAGTGACAAACATCGAATTGCCAGAAAGCGATGACTTTGCGATGCCCCCGACTGGCAATCGGGTTTCTTCTGCAGACATTGCGCTCATTCGCGAATGGATTGTTCAAGGTGCATCCGCAGGAAATGGCATTTCGCCAGGTGCAGTCTCTGACAATCGTTGGTCGTTGCCAGAGCGATCGTTGACTGCAGATGAATTGGCTCGCATTCAAGCGCAGACTCCGGTGATGGCGCAGTTTGGAGTGACTGTGCAACCGCTTGCTCAAGGCAGTTCATATTTTGAAGCGAATGCCAGTCTCGCTTCGCCGCCGATTGGTGATGCACAGGTGGAGAAGTTGGTTTCTTTGGCGGATTTTCTTGTCGTACTGAATCTTGCCAACAGCGCAATTTCAGATTTGGTTGGTTCATTCATCGTGCAGTTTCAATCTCTGCGGGTTATTCGAATCGATCACACGCAAGCTGGTGATCAAGTCGCGGAACGCTTGGCGGGAATGCAAAAGTTGGAATCCATCAACTTTGTTGCGACGAAATTGACAGATGCAGGGTTGGCATCTTTGACAAAGCTGAAGTCGCTTCGGCGACTTTATATTTGGTCGAGTCAAACAACTCCCGAGGGATCAAAGCAGTTCCGGATTGCTCGGCCTGATGTGCAGTTGATCGACGGTCAAGAATAAATTGCTGATGGATTATTCCGCTCGCCGCGTAATCGGAGCGAGTATTTGTCGCAATGTCATATATGCAGCTCCTGCGGATTTGCCATCAATTGTCGATGAGGGCACTTCTGACTCAGAAAGAAAAGCCGCGTTGGATTGATGATCAAAAGCGATTTGTTGCGAAAGCATGAGTACTCCTGGATCGGCGCCAAAGATTGTGTGCGAAAGTGGATCAGCGCACCAGACTTTCAATTGTGTGCAAGCAAGTTTCCAGATTTCTTCGTCGGGAGAATCCAAAGACGACCGCGAAAGTCCTGCGTGGGAAATGTCGAGAGCGGCCCAAAAACGGCCAGTGCCAGTCGCCGCCAAACATGCACAAACGAGGGCATCGCTTGGCAAATCTGTCGCGGCAAGCGCGTGGCGGACTCGAATTGCGTTCACTGCGAAATCTGGAGCGTGGCCTAAGGTGAGCGATTCTGCAAAGGTTTCGAGCGCGGCCAGATCATGATTTTCAAGCCCATCGTTTCTGCGAAGGTCTTGCGCACGATTGATTGTCGACATCAGATTTGTAATGTCAGCGCGCATTGCGAATGTCCAAGCATTCGCAGCGAGCCGAGCGCGCAGCAAGGATTTGAAAGAGTTTGTTGTTGCATCGATCGCCAATTCATTTTCATCGAATGCCAGCGAGGAGTTTGTCGATGAATGCGCAGAAGTCTGTGCTTGTCGAATTCGTACTATCGCCTCTTGCCACGCAGGATTGTTGTCCTGTAAATCGATGCGTGGCAGTGCATCGGCGGAATATTGTGCAAATGAATGCAACGAAGCACAAGCGACCTCTTGGTTATTGATGCGCAGCGCAATTTTCATTGGAAGAAATGTGCCAGATGGAATATCTCCATTTGGTTGTTGTGTTGCGCAGAACGAAATCATCAACTTGGTATTGGCGCAAACGATGGGAACGAGGACTGTCGGACGACCGATTGGTAAAGTTGTTTCGTCGACTCCATCTGCTTTCACAATAAAGCCAGCACGCCGAATCGCAGAGCATGGGCGAAGTGTGATGGCAAGAATCCATTCGTGATTGTTTGTGCGAAACCAATGCGTGACGCGTGCTGTCGATTTATCAGTCACATATGCAGGGATCGCTGCATTTTCTCTTGGAATTCGATTCTCACGGTGGGCCCAATGCCACGCACGTAGAGAGTCGAATAAGTCGTATGCATCTCCAACATGATCGAAGATTGGTTCCTGATTTGGCCACTTCATCGACCATTCGGCGGATTCTTCGATAACGCGCAGACGCATAAATTGATCGGTCCAAGAAAGAATTGTTCGGTCGGGAGGCATTGGAAAATCAACACCACGCTGCGCAAGATTTGGCTCGTACCACGCAGAACGCATTGTTGTTTCTAAAGGGCGAACATCACATTCCCATTCAATCGCCGGCGGCACTTCGGAGCCGGATGCGAAGACCCTCTGCGCAAGATATGAAAACCGAATGACATTTTTCGGGCTCTTGATAAGAGCGCAACCATCGAAAACTTCCTGCGGAGTGTTCTCCGCGTCGAGTGTCAATGCGGCCGATCGACCATACGCGTCATCGAGAAAAGCCATCCAATTTGACGGTGGTTCACCTCGCATGATGTCGTTGATGAGCAGTGCTGGAGCAAGCGACCAATCAACGGATAGTTTTCTCCCAACCAACATCGCATGATCTTCTTTGGCGAAGTTTGCCTGCATATTTTTGATGACATCTATGAATGCTCCCGAGAGTGGAGTGCGAGCATCTGCCCGCACTCCCTCTCCCGAAACTATCTGCGCCGAAGCCCCTTGCGCCGAAGCACACATCTGCGCCGCGTGCCCCACGCAGGCGACGCACATAGCGAATATCGCAACTCGCGTTGGGAATTGCGCTGCTTTCAATTCACGCTCAGCGTGAGAGTTGCTCCAGCTGAGCCTGCTGCAGACCCGTTATCGTCGACTGTGACAGCAGTTGTAGCCACCACAGTTCCAGTCCAATTCGCTGCGATTGGCAGATTTGTCAGCGCGCAATATGTTCGATCTGGCAAGACTGTAAAGGACATCGACCCCGTTGCCGAACCTTGACCGTTGACTGTCCAACTTGAGTTGGAAGAAAAGGTTCCGTTGAAAGTTGAATTGGAATATGCAACATCTGCGCCGAAATTGCCATCAATCTTTGAAAGCTGCGTGACATGGTCGTATGAGACCGTTCCATGAATTTGGAGATTTGAGAGTGTTGCGCTTGCTCTGCCGCGACTTGTAGCCATTCCTCCTGCAGAGGCATTTGATGATGCGCTGCATCCCAATCTTGCTGCACAACTATCGCTGATTCCTAATCCTCCACT
>CAJCCX010000285.1 GCA_903961015.1 uncultured bacterium | reverse complement strand
TTTTATGAAATCTCAGCGCTACCGAATTGGAATATCGCACTCTTTGGTGCGGGGCATGTTGCGCAAGCGACACTTTCGCTTCTGTGCACATTCGAGTGCAGTTTGACCTGCATTGATCCACGCGATGAGTGGCTGGCGAAAATTGCCGCGCGGCCCAATGTGTGCAAGGTGCTTGTCGCGGAACCTGCCGAGTTTGTTGCCAAGTTGCCGGCAGGAACATTTTATCTTTGTATGTCGCAAGGTCATGCGACCGACTTGCCGATCGTGCGCGAAATTCTCCGGCGCGGCGACGCCGCATTCATCGGCGTCATCGGCAGCGAGCCAAAGTCACGAACGCTGCGAAGCACTCTTCTCAAAGAGGGATTTTCTGAATCGATGGTTGCGCGAATTCGTTGCCCGGTCGGACTGCCAATTGGATCAAATTCCCCTCCAGAAATCGCAGTCAGTATTGCTGCGCAACTCTTGCAGGAACGCGACGTGATCAGGAAAAGTGTCGTTTGATATGACTCACACCCGACGAGGCTCTCATTGCTGAAGACAAATCAAGATGGCAAGCTTTGGATGGTCACTCAGCCTGATCACAGCCAGATCGCTGGATTTATTGCAGCACACTGGGGAAACGCGCTCTTCACTCGCCCAGGGTTTTTTTCTGCAGAAACCGTCGCGGATCCTGAGCGACTTCGCGCCGAAGTGATTCTTGCTATCGCTGAGCATGACAATGGCTGGTGGGAGTGGGAGGCGATTCCTGATCTCTCTGTGGCAGATGGTTTCCCAGCAGGTCTTGGCGAAGCACTGCAGAATCAACAAGCAGGAATTGATCGGTGGCGAAGGGGACTCACAAGATTTCCACGCCGACCGTTTGTGAATCTTCTCATCAGTTCTCATGCGTATTGGTTCTATGCAGCGCGTGCACTCCAAACTCCAGAACCTGCATTCAATCATCCGCTCTTCTGGAAGGGCGCGCCTGACAAACTTTGTCCTGAGAGTAATGAAGCGCTACTCGCATTCATGGCTGAGTTGCAGAAGCAGCAACTTGGATCGATCGAAGAACTTCGCGCAGATCCTGAAACGGCATCGTGGGTTGAGCCCGCAAGTCTCGCGCCGCTGCAGAGACTGATTCAGTTGTGTGACGGGATTTCGCTTGCGCTATGTTCTGCCTTGATCCCTTCAAAAACTGGCGCTTCTAAAGGTCTTGGTGATGATTCCTATGAACTGCACGATGTTCCTCGCCGCAGTTGGATGGATCGCTGCACAATCACAGTCACCCCGCGAGGTGATCGGAGAATTGAACTGAATCCATATCCATTTGATATCGACCCACTGCCCGTCGTAGTGCGGGCGCGAATCGTTGAATTGCCAGCGGAAAGGCCAGCGCACGTTCATTCGTGGTGGCACGCATGCGTACCGCAGCACATCCAATTTCAGTTTGTGTCTGCGAAGTGATTTTAAAAGTGGGGTCGTGCGTGAAACAGGCGCGATCAATCCTGGTGATGGATGGTTCGCCCCGATCCCGAATCTGAACCTGATCCATCTTGCCCGGTTGCATCCAACTCTGGGCGGCCATCATCTTTGACATCGCCACGCAGCGTCTCGATCGCGTGTGGAAGAATGTCTGCGATCGCCTCAAACATTTCCGTGCACCCGCGCGGTGATCCGGGCAGGGTGATCACCAGCGTGCGATTGATTGTCCCTGCAATGCCGCGCGAAAGGAATGTGCGCGGCGTCTTCTGAAGGCAGCGCAGGCGCGAAAGGTCCATCAGGCCGGCGTGTTCGCGGTGCATGACCGTACGTAGGGCCTCGGGAGTGATGTCGCGCGGCGCAAGGCCGGTGCCGCCAGTGCTCAGAATCAAGTCAATCGTGTGCAATTTTTCTGACCAGTGGGCAAAGAACTGCGCCAGTGCTTCCATGTCATCCGGAAGGCATTCCACGTGCGCGATAGTGGCACCGAGGTGCTGCACCGCCAACGCCTGCAGTGTTGGACCCGATGTATCAACGGTCTCGCCGCGCGAGCAGCGATCGCTGACGGTCAGGATGACTACGCGAG
>CAJCCX010000284.1 GCA_903961015.1 uncultured bacterium | reverse complement strand
GTTGATATGGGCGCATACGAAGTCCAAGGACCACCACCTCCTCCACCATGCCCTGCGGATTTGAACAACGATCGAATCGTGAGCGGCCCTGATCTTGCAGCTCTGCTTTCAGCTTGGGGGACCGCAGGAGCCGATGTGAACGGCGATGGTTTTACCGATGGTGGCGACTTGACCGAAGTGCTTTCAGGTTGGGGTCTGTGTCCTCAATAAGATTTCTAATCGACGAAAAGCGAATTTTGATTCTGCCGAGTGTGCGAAAGCGCAATCGATGCCTTCGCTAACATCACCCATAAGGTGATCGCGTGAATCTTTTTCAAGACGCAGTGACGCAAAGCACTCGAGATTGGCCGAGCGATCAATTCGAATCGCTCTGGCAACAAGTCGTTGTCGCTGCGCCAACTGGGCCATTCACAATGGAACAAGTCGCTGCAATGCCAGTGATCACACATCCTGAGTGGGGGAAAGTTCCCGCAAGTGCGTGGGTCCAGATCACTGGAAAATTGGAACAACGAACACCGATGGGATCTGTGCATCCCGACGGAGAAGAATGGTTCGTGCGGACGAGCGAAGGAAATCCAATCGCCGTCTATGTCATGACGCAATCGCAGTATCCAGTTGGATCGCTCGTTTCAATCATTGGGCGAGATGCAGGAACAATTCGTTTGGCGGATCGTCAAGGAACTCTGCGCGAATATCCCGCGGTGATTGGCCGTCCAGTTGAACGCTCAGCAGCCCGCGAAATGCAAGTCGCATCAAAGGGAACAAGTGTTGGATTTCCCGTCGGACTGATCGCAATTTTCGCTGTTATTGTGCTGATTGGCGCATGGTTCGGCGTTCGTGTGATGGCGAAGCGTTCGTCGAGTATGGGTGCGAATCGAATTCGCGCCGTTGCGGATCAAGCTCGCCAAAGGGGAGGATTTGCAGCATCAAACTCTGGGGCAAACTCCATGGCGACCTCGGAATCAAACTCGGAATCAAACTCGGAATCAAACTCGGAATCAAGCAGGGGGAATGCATGACACGCGAACTTGTTCAGCGCATGGGAAACGAAACTGCTCCTGTGATCATCGGTAGTGGAATACTCGCTTCGATTGCACAACACATCCGTCGAGCAAATGGTGGCAAGAATCCATCGAAGATTCTGATTGTCTCAGATGAAGCTGTTGCAACAACTTGGGCAACAGTTGTTGAGCAGTCGTTGAAGAACGATGCGGCGATGTGCAAAGAGATTTCACGGGTTTCCATTCTTGCGACAGAGCCCAATAAATCCGCTCATTCATGGGCGAAAGTTTTGGATGTAGCCGTACGCGCGGATCTGGATCGACAAGGGTTGATCATTGCAATTGGTGGGGGAATTGTCACGGATATCGCAGGATTCTGCGCGGCAACTTATCTGCGCGGAATCGCTTGGGTCGCAGTGCCAACGACTCTTCTGGGTATGGTCGACGCTGCAATTGGGGGAAAGACTGGAATGAATCTTCCGCTGGCCGAAGCTTTGGGAGAACAACACTGGGGGAAAAATCTTGCAGGTGCATTTTGGCCTCCAGCGGCAGTCGTCGCTGATTCGCTAACGCTCACTTCATTGCCTCCTCGATTCTTTCGGGCGGGACTTGCAGAATGTCTCAAGCATTCAATGTTGGTGGATGCATCGATCGAGCCACTGCTGGCTTCGGCTTTGACGATTTACACCAGCAGTGAGCCCGTGGATCAATGGAAAATGATCGATTTGATTGCGCGCTCTGCGGCGGTCAAGTTGGACATCGTCGCGGCCGATCCTCGCGAAGCCAATCAGCGAATGCTGTTGAACCTCGGTCACACATTTGCTCACGCTATCGAATCACAATTCTCAAGCGAGTTGCTCCACGGAGAAGCCGTCGCATTGGGGCTCGTCGCCGCCGCCGCGGCCTCTGCCGCATCGGGTCGAATGACAGTCGCTGGGGCTGCAAGCGTTCGAGATCGAGTCGCAGCGCTTGGCTTTCAAGTCAAATTGCCGCAGTCGGCAAGCATCGAAACCCTCGAAAAAGCCGCAGGATTCGACAAAAAAAGGCTTGGCGGTGCTTTGACGCTCATTTTGCCCAAGACAGGCGGCGGCGCTGACATCGTTCGCCAAGCTGATCCAGAATTGCTGCGCATCGGATTGCGATCGATCGACGCAGTCGATGCGGAGTGAGAGTTGCCACAGATTGGAATTTGACTTGCTTCATAACTGCCTCAGACTTCAAGAGAAGTGGGCAACTCAGTCGATCTTGAAGCAAGATGCGTGTGATTGCAATCGTGAATCAGAAAGGTGGCAGTGGCAAGACCACGACGGCGGTCAACCTTGCTGCGGTTCTCGCTGCACGCAAACAGCGAACGCTCTTAGTTGACCTTGATCCGCAAGGCCACTGTGGACTTGCTTTGGGTGTTCCCGCAGCTCGAATTGAGGTGGGAATCGAAGATGCACTTCGACAAGGAAGTGGCACAGCGCTTTTGGACGATGGACTATTTTGGGAGCCCGCGCCCGGTTTGGTCTTGGCTCCATGCACAGTCAATTTAGCGCTGCTCGAAGCGCCTGACGGTCCGCTGCATAATGCCCCAGATCGAGATCGCCGACTTGCAGGACTTCTTGATCGAGTCGCTCCACGATTTGAGTGGTGCATCATTGACTGTCCTCCTCACATCGGACTTCTTGTCTTTAATGCACTTCGCGCTTGTGACGAAGTGATCATTCCGATCGAAACTGGATACTTCGCATTTCGTGCAGCTGAACGGCAAGTGTCAACAATCCGAGCCGTCGCAGACAAACTTCAGAGGCCAATTGCAATTCGAATTCTCTCAACCTTAGTCCGTCAAGAATCCCGAATTTCTCAGGATATTTTAGCGGCAATCGACCGTACCTTTGGAGAAAATGTGGTGCCAACGATTATTCGCGAACATGATGTGCTGCGCGAAGCTGCGGGATTTGGTCAACCCGTGACTGAATACGCGCCAACATCTGATGCACGCAAAGATTTCGAGAAGCTTGCTGATTGGATGGTCTCCCAAAACATCACCCCGCAGCGTGCAGGAGGAGTCGCAGCTGGAAGCGACTTATCGAATCCAGATGCAGCAGTGTTCGCCCAACTTTCTGCGCCGCGAACAAACACACGTTCAGTCGAGCCGCCGCTTGTCGAAATTGAAGTACAAAGTCCAGCTCCTTCTGTTGGCGAAGGTCGAATGGGAGAGGTTGCCGAGCGATTACGCGCAACGAAATTGGATCAAGCAGTATGAGCCGCGCCCCCGACGACTTTGATGGAATCACTTCAGCATTTCTAGGTGGAGTTTCAGGTGGTGCCAAGTCGCGACCAGTTGCACAGGCGTCATTGATGCCGACATTGTTGATCGTGGGAAATGTTCCAACACTCGCAGGAATTTGGATTGCCCAGTACGCAGACCAACACGCTCGGATAGCTGGACCTGTCGCGTTGATCCGTCTCGATGGCGCAGCGAGTCGCGGCGAGGTTTATCGAGCTCAAGGTCGGGCTCTTCCAACGGATGGCGTCGCATGGATGGAACGTGCGAGCATCTTTGCACGGTCGTGGATTGTCTGCACCGATTGTCAGAGCGATCCGACAGCGATTGCGCTTTCAGGTTGCTCGTTGGTCTTTCTCAGCGGAACAGATGAAACTGCGCTTGCTGCAGCAAAAAAGACAATTGAAGCAGTTGTGCAAGCTGGCAAAATTGCTGGCGCAGCACCATGCGAGATCGCTCTTGCCTTTGTTGGATCCCCAGAAACATCAGCGCAAGCAGCATGCAATTCTTTGATTGCATGGGCAGCGGAACGAACACTCTCCGTTCGCTTGTCGCTTGGCGCACATTCTCCTCGAGTCGATCGAGTCGAATCATCGGGTCCTGTTCCGCTTGCGATGTTGAGCTCGCTCGATGTCGCGGCTGCAGTGGAATTCATTGGAATTGCGAAGAATGGAAATCCAGATCGATTTTCGGATCGAGATCGACCCATGGCACGACCTGCAGTCGTATCGCAGCAAGTACATATCGAGGAGTCGCAGGCTCCAGTGGACATTGTGCCCAAAGATGTCACGCCTTCGATTGCTGCGCCATTGCCAACAACTTCTCAGCAGGAATCATCCGCAACAAGTAGTGGAGTTGTGCGCGATTATTTCCCAGAGTTCACAGCTCTCGCATTCAATTGCCCGGATGCGGCAACTGTTCAATTAGCATCGGATGAATTTTCAGCGCTGCACTTGATTCAATCCAACACTGGCACAAATGGCCTTCGAATTGCGGCTGGTTGGGCGCGTGCGAATTGGAAATTGCTCTGCGCTGCTTGTCCGCAACTCAATTCCACTCATGTGCGAGTCATCGAACACATCTTGCTCGATGACGCAAGAGATGCAGCGCTTCTGCACCGAACTGGCGTCTTGCTTCACGCACGTATGGATGTTGCGGTCATGGGTACAGTTGTTCGCCGCCGAGTGGATCTGAATTCTTCTGAAACCGCATGATTCCAGCCGTTTATCGTCGCTCAGCGAGCGCTGCATTCCAGACTCGAAGCCAATTTTTATGCGCAAATTTTGAGCATGCACTCGCGCTCCAGCCTCGTGAGGTCAACGCATCCGTCAACGTGGCAAAGTGCTCTGGTCCGCGCAACCCTTCTGGCGCCGACGCTGGTCCAAACCCACCATCGAGATCAGATCCAAGAACGCAGACATCGTCGCACTCAGCCAACGTGGCAACATGCTCTACATGATCAAGCGCATCATTCAAAGTGGCTGGACGATCGATCGCCAAGAACTTGCCGTACAAATTCAACCCTACGACTCCGCCGCGCCGATTGATTTCGCGCACTTGGTCGTCGCGGATATGGCGTTGATTCGATCCCATGAAAGTGCGAGCGTTGGAATGCGATGCCACGATTGGTCGAGTCGTTGCGCCAACGAGATCATCGAACGCAGCATCCGAAAGATGACTTGCATCATGCAGTATGCCAAGCGAATCGAATGCTGCAACCACATCGCGACCAGCTGAAGTCAATCCTCCACCAGTCGAGTTTCCGCCTGCGAATCGCGAGCCAAGTGCCCAAGTCAATCCACACATTCGCACGCCGCGATGATGCCACCGAGCGACGTCATCTGCATCTCGAATGGGATCAGCGCCTTCCATCAGAATCAGTAAACGCGTTTTACTTTCATCGGCAAGATCTTCGCGCGTGTGAACTATGCGTACAAGTCCTTCATTTTCAAGAGTTTCGTAATAAGACATTTGCAATTCGGCCGCGCGATTTGCGCCAGTCCAATCTTGTTCATCTCGATATTCCCACGGCTTCGCTGCAGCTATAGAATTTTTTTCTACGAAAATCGTGGCTGCAATGATGCCGACATTTCCACGCCGGAGTGCGGGAAGACTGACGCAGCGGTCTTCACCAACTGTGGGTTCTCTGCGAATATCCCCGCTCTGCATTGCGATGTATGCGAGATCAAGATGGCCATCGATCCATGCGAGTGACATCACATCAGACTAGTCGTTTCGCATCTTGATCGACTACGATGCATATTCAATGAGTGTTGCATCAACTTCCTCGCCAGTGGCAACTCGACAAAGAGCGCATCTTTCAACCCGAGAGCGTTTGGTTGTCGCTGCGCTTTCGCTCTGCGCAATCACGCTCTTGTCCGTGGCGGCGTGGCTTCAGCCTGCTTCTGCAGGAATGGGAACACATACGCAACTGGGAATTCCAGCATGTTCATGGCCTGCAACGGTTGGCTTGCCGTGCCCAAGTTGTGGAATGACAACGGCATTCGCACTCGCTGCAGATGGCCGATTCCTTGATTCTCTTCGAGCCCAACCGATGGGTTTTTTGCTTGCAATTGTCACTGCTGGATTCGCAGTCGTATCTTCATACGCGGCACTCACAGGATCTCGAATGCTCAGTGCGATCACAGATAAAATCAGCGGCAGATTTTGGTGGTTCTTTGGCGCAGCGATTCTATTATCGTGGGGCTATAAGATGCTGACCTTTGGAGGATTGATTGCATGAACATGCGCATAGACAATATTCAACGAGTGCGAACCTCTGCATGCGTGACAGCACGCATCGTTTGCCTTCTGATGATGGCTTCGCTCCTGCCAATGAGCGGCTGCATTTTGGTGGGACTGAGTTCTGCAATCGGCGCAAATATTGAAAAGCAAAAGCAAATCGAAGTGCTTGCAAAGTATCGCGGACTTGAAAATAAATCTGTTGCAGTACTCGCGCATTCGGATCAACGGACGGCGTATGAGTTTCCAACGGCGATTCCAAATATTGTCGGTAATGTCGTTCTGATCTTGGACAAGAATGTTCCTGGAGCACGAGTGCTTGATCCACGCTATTCGGTGACATGGATGCATCAGACGCCAGGGTGGCCGACACTTCCACTCGCGGATCTTGCCAAAGAATTGGATGTGGATCGCGTGATTGTTATAGATATCTTTGAATACCGCTTAAATCCTGAAGGGAATAGTTTTCTCTGGGATGGCGTCGCAGGAGCGAATGTCAGCGTCGTGGAGCGAGATGGAATCGACCCAGATTCTTTCGCAGAGGAGTTTCAGGTCATTTCGAAATTTCCTGATATGGAAGGAATCGGCAAGGCACAAGCTGGCCCGCGTGAAATCGAAATCGGTCTTCAGAAAACATTTGTTGATCAAGTGGGATTTCTTTTCTATGACCATGTCGAGGAAAAATATCCTGATCGTGGAATCAAGCGCAAATGAAGCGATTTCGCCTTGAAATCTTTTCAGCGCAATCCCGTGCGATAGCAATCGTTGTGATGTGCGCTGCTGTGTTGTTGGTCGCTGGATGTAATTACCTTCTTCCTGCCAACTACATCATTGAAGGACCGCCTAAAGCACCTGCTGCGTTTGAACTTCCATCCAAGCGAACAGTCGTTATTGTGGATGACAAAATCAATCGAATGCCTCGCGTTGCACTGCGGGTTGGTATTGGCGATTCTGTTGGCACGCATTTGCTGGAAAACAATGTTGTCCCAGAAACGATCACCACGCGGGATGCGGTCGCATTGATTCGACGAATGGACACGGCATCAAAGCCGGTTTCGATCCAACGGATATGCGAATCACTCGGCGCGGAGCAAGTTGTCTATGTCGAAATCGACGATTTTAATTTGTCGGGCGGTCGTGAAGAGGGCGGACCAGAAGCAGTGGCTTTAGTCAAGGTCCTCGACATTACAAACGGATCTCGTCTCTGGCCAACGGCGGGATCAGAAGCAGTCCAGAGTTCCTTACAAGACATAAACCCATCCCTCATCACGACAAGTGCTGGACGCAGAGAAGTTGAAGATAAGCTTGCCGAAAAGTTGGGCGAAGATATTGCCAAACTGTTCTACGCCCACGAACGACGGGAACTTGGCGGTCGCCTTGGTGTGAAGAAGTGATTGGGCGTTTGAGGTTGAGTCATCTTCCACGCGGGGGAATCTTGCACCTTGTGCAAACAACTGGTGAAGTCGGTTGGACTGCAGGAGCGATGACTGGCGATTCGATCGCGGACATGCGGATCGCAGTCGGACCTTCTGCCGTCAGTCATTCCAATCGAGCATTGTTGATTGCATTCAACAGCATTCTGACCGCGCCACTTGGCATCGAACGATTGCTGTCACGCCGTTTGCAAGCGTGGGTTGAACGACATGGAACTTGCCCACAAAAAATCATGGCTTATGGCGCGGCTGCTGGGGATCTTGCTCATGCATCGCTTCCTGGTGTTGATCGGGTTGTTCATCTCGAACCTCCGGCGCAGGCACAAAGAAATTGTGCGCAAGCTGCGACCGAATATTGGAGACGAACTGCAGAGTTGCAGCGGGATGATGTGCGAAGAAGTCTTGGGATTTCTGAAAGTTCATTGGTGATCTTGGCTATTGGTGATCGTGCGGATTCGATCGATGCTCGAGCAGCATTTGCTGCAAGTGGTCGAGCAGTGTTAGGCGGCGCCAATGTTGTGCTGATCGTTCCGACGAGGGCTCAATGGGTTTTGGAAACGAAGCGGCATGCGCGAATTTCACGAATGGAAGATCAATTTATGGCGATCGATGGTGCTGAGATTCCAAGTTCACTTTGGCTTGCAGCAGATGCAATGTTATTGCAAGCCCGAGGGGATGATTCGGAGAGTCGATGGTGGGGATGGTGTCGATGGTGGGCGCTCGCTGCAGGCATTGGCGTGATCCACGAATCATGCATCGAACAGTGCGAGGGAACTCGTGCCTTCACACGTGGTGATCGCGATGAACTTGTGCGGCTTTTCATCAAGATTGCTGACGATTGTGGGGCGGGTGGAAGCATGTTGCGAGCCTTATCTGAGGGCGCGATTCGAAGCGCGCAAGCAGCGGCGAAATAGAGCCCCGGAAACAGTCACGGACATACATAAGTGGTCAGCCGTGAAAAGTCCTCTCGGGGCTCAGACAGTCCTCGGCGACCGACACGATCTGGTTTACGAAATTTTATTGCAAGTGCCGTCGGCCGCCTGCGGAACTCGCCCGAGAGAACTTTCCAACGGCTGGGCACGCAAACAGATACGAGACGGAATCTGAAAAACGTTCGAGCGAGAGTTTGATTCGCCAACGTGGGCAGCGGGATGATTTGAACCCCGGCGAGTGCTACGTGCGACTCAGTTGAGAATAAATCGAATTCGAAAGGTCACTGTTTTTCCTGGAGCAAGTTTTTCAAGTTGCGAACCTTTCGCACGCCAGCGATACAACGCGTCTGTGACTGGTCCATCAATATCTGCAAACCCACTCGATTGCAGAATCTTGCACGACACTGGCACACCATCCTTGCCGAAAAGAACTTCGCAAACGGGATTGCCAGGAGACGTCGTGAGTCTGGTCAGAATCGGAAGTTCAGGTTTTTTAGTCTTGATTTCCAGCCCTTTTCGGGCAAGCGGCTTTCCACTGCGCCACATTGAAGGAGGAACATCAACAATACTTGTCGCATCAGATTCGCGATCAGATTTATCGCCAGTTGCAGTTCCCTTTCCAGGTGCACCAGGCGGGCCAGTCACAGGCGAAACAACTGGTGAAGTCGCACCATTCGCACCAGAGTTTGGATTCTGCGGCGTTTGCGGAGTTGGTGGCGATTGTGGAGTTTGTGGAGAAGGGGGCTTCAAGTTTGGAGTTGTTGGGATCTCAACTTGTGGCTTTTCCGTTGGTGGAACTTCAGGGCGCGGAACTGGTTCTGGAGTATTCATCGGTTGCACTTCCGCAGTTGGTGGTGCATCCTTCGAAGGATCAGGCTTGATTTCTGCTCGCTCAATCGCAGGCGGCAGATTTGGATCTGGACCAACAGGAGCAGTTGGAAGAGTCACCGTTTCCACTGGCATTGGAGAGACACCCTTCATATCACTTGGTTGGGGAGTTTCAGTTGGACTGACTGCACGAACCGCTTCAACAGGTTTCATCTCTTGAGGAGTTGCCGGAGTCGTCGGCGACTGCGGAGTCTCGGGGGTTTGCGGCGTAGCAATTGTTTGCGGAGTCGCAGGAGTAGGAGGAGTTGGTGGCGAAGGCTGAGCAGTTGGTGGCGGAGGCGGCGGCGAAGCCTGCGCCTCTTGTCCAGGTGCGACAGCAGGAAGTTGCTTCAATTCACCCTGAGCAAGCGCTCCACCGCCCGCAACGTCTTTATCAGTGAATGCAGCTTGTTCGACTTCCGCATGTTGTGCAAGTTGTTCTTTATATTCGTCATATCCAATCCAAGTCATGCCTTGGTCGGACCCATTCTCCAATCCAGGAACGACTTCGTTTTCATTTTCTGGGGAAGTTTCCCTCGCTTTCTTTAGCGCTTCTTCAAGTCGTTCGCGTTGCCGTTTTTCGCTCTCACTTTTTCCGTCGAGCGAAGAATGAAGGGGGCTATCGCCTCCGACTCCCCAAGCACCACTGAGAACAGGAATCGCGATCAACAAATGCAGGATCAATGCAATGACCGCGCCAAAATAGAGTGGAGCGTTCTGTTGACGCGATTCCGTCACGGCGTGGCCGTCGGTGCAGTTGGTACTGGTGCAGTTGGCACTGGTGCAGTTGGTACTGGTGCAGTCCCAGCTGGCGCAGTCGCAGGTTTTTTCTCGTCACTATCGATTGGCCGACCAACAAAGTTGACTTGAAGCCCGCATCCGCGCAACTTGTCCCAAACACTTTGCATGATTGGCGCACGGTCAATTGTTCCTTGACCATCTGCGACGGCGATGTACACAACCGTCTTTGCATCTTCAGATTTGGATTCTGCGACACGACCAGCAACATCCTGCAATTCGCATGGAACTCGGTTGTAATAGAGCTTGCCGTCAAGCGTGATCGAGATTGTTGCAGCGGGAGCTGGCTTCGCTGCTTGGGCACTTTGAAACTTTCTCAGTTCCATCGGCACAACGCTGATGCGCACGGCGAGAGCCTGAGAATAAATAAAGAACGAAAGCAAGAACATCATCACGTCGATCAGCGGGATCAATTCGATTCGAGGCTCGTGGGTTGTTCGGCGAATTCGCATTTGTATTTCACCCGATGGCCAGAGTCCCCATTAAAGTCCAAGCTGCGCTGCGGCGAGAGCCGTCGGCACGTCGTCAGTGAATTTGAAGAGACGATCCAATCCAGTCATCAGCAAAATGCTCCAAACAGCGTCATTCACACCGCAGAGATGAAGGCTTCCCTTCGCAGCGACGACGGTCTTTCGAAGTTGAAGAAGTTGCGCGATGTTGGATGAATTGAGATATGTCACGCCTCGCATATCGAGTACGAAATGCAACTCAACCTGTTTCGTTTCGGCGCGAGCGATCAACATTTTCAGCTCCTCACCCAGTATGGGTTCGTCGCTCATTTCACCGATGACAATATTTTCAGACCAATCGCTTAGTGGCATGTTGTGATCCTATCACTCGGTCGGTGGCACAATGGCTGCTTCAGATTCCGCGACCTCACCGGATTCGAAACAGGCTGCACCAACAAGAGCGTCGTCTTCTTGCAGCTTGACGACTCGGACACCTAGGGTATTTCGACCTACGAGTCGGACTTCGCTTGCGCGGATGCGGACAATCATTCCTCCACGCGAGATGAACATCAAATCATCATCTTCGAGGGTTGAATGCACCGCGACAACGCGTCCATTTCGCTCGTCTGTCTTAATATCGATTCGTCCTTTGCCGCCGCGGGCTTGCGCGCGTGTTTGTCCATCTTCTTGATGGACGAGATATTCGGTCATCGACGTTCGTTTGCCGAATCCATGTTCTGTGCATGTGAAGAGTGCAGCTTGATCGTCGCAGCGAACAAGACCAACGACGGCATCGTTTTCAGCGAGATCGATTCCCGCAACTCCAGCAGCGGCACGGCCCATCACGCGCGCATCATTTTCATCGAAGCGGATCGACATTCCTTCTGCAGTCGCTAGGAGGATGTGATCATTGCCTCGTGTTTGCACGACATTCACCAATCGGTCGCCTTCATTCAGTTTTACAGAAATGATTCCGCTTCGATTGACATTTCGGAAATCCTTCAGGGACGATCGCTTCACGCGTCCGCTTGATGATGCGAAGAAAAGATAATCCTCGCTGCGTTCGAAGTCCTTGATCGGCAGATAGGCAACCATTCTTTCGCCGTCCTTCAATTCGACCACGCTATTGATGGCGCGGCCTTTTGCAGTACGCGACATTTCGGGGATCTGCCACACTTTGATTTGATAGACGCGTCCAGTATTGGTGAAACAAAGAAGATCATCGTGCGTGCTGGCGATGAAGACACGTTCGATGTAATCGCCATCCTTCGCATCGGATCCGCGAACGCCAACGCCGCCGCGACCTTGCGTGCGGAATGTGTCGACGGCAAGCCGCTTCACAAATCCTTCGTGGCTGACGGTGACAGCCACATCGTGTTCTTGGATGAGTTCTGCGAGATCGAAGTCGCCGGCCTCGTCCGCCTCGATGGTGGTGCGGCGCGGATCGCTAAATTTTTCGGCGATATCGAGCACATCTTGGCGAACAATTTTTAAGACGAGAGATTGATCGCCAAGGAGTTTTTCAAACCCATCGATTTCAAGCAGAAGTGCAGCAAATTCGCTGGCGAGTTTTTCGACTTCCAATCCAACCAACTGAATCAGTCGCAGTGCGCCGATCGCATCTGCTTGAACGCGAGTCAATTTGATGCCTGCGCCGACTCGGCTCGCAATAGCAATGCGCTCTGGAACCAAATGTGCGCTGGGATGATCTTCTGCGATGCGGAACGCGCGTTCCATGAGAGTCTGAATGGCTTCTTCACGCGTACGCGATGCTCGAATGATTGCAATGACTGCATCGATGTCGCACACTGCATAGACAAGTCCTTCGAGACGATGCGCTTGCTGTCGCGCTTGGCGAAGTTGGAATTCCGTGCGGCGACGGATCACTGTGCAACGATGATCGATGTAGCACGAAATCAGATTGCGGAAGGGGAGCGTTCGAGGCTGGCCGTTGACCAGCGCGATATTCATGATGCTGTATGTCGTTTGCAGCGGCGTGAATTCGTATAGCTGGCGTTCGACGACAGCTGGATCTGCTCCCTTGCGAAGCACAACCAGAATGCGCGTTTGTGCATCGCGTCCCGAATGATTTCGCACATCGACGATATCTGGAATTCGATCGTCTTTCTTCGCATCGACAATGCGCTCGATGAGAATGCTTTGCACTACTTGATATGGAATCTCTTCGATGATGATCATGTTGCGTCCGTCTTTCGTCTCGTGACGAATACGACCACGCACAGTCAACCGTCCACGACCAGTGGCGTACGCCTCTGCAATTCCGCGACGTCCAATGATCGAACCTCCCGTTGGGAAATCAGGTCCCGGCACAAGCGCGAGAAGTCCATCCAATCCAATGTCTGGATTATCGATCGTCGCCACAATGGCATTGGCAATTTCGCCAAGATTGTGCGGAGGCATTGCACTTGCCATACCCACAGCAATTCCAGACGATCCGTTCACAAGAAGATTTGGAAACTTGCCTGGAAGAACCATCGGCTCCATCAAGCGATCGTCATAATTTGGCTTGAAATCAACGGTTTCTTTGTCGAGATCTTCCAGCATCGCAACTGCAACGCCAGTCATTCGAGCTTCGGTATATCGCATCGCTGCGGGCGGATCACCTTCGATTGATCCAAAGTTTCCTTGCTTGTCGATCAACAGTGCGCGCGTCTTCCACGATTGACCAAGATTCACAAGCGTTGGATAGATGACGGACTCACCGTGCGGGTGATAATTTCCGCTTGTGTCGCCGCAAATCTTTGCGCATTTGATCTGCTTGCGACCAGGCGAAAGATTTAAATCATGCATCGCGACAAGAATGCGGCGCTGCGATGGCTTGAGTCCATCGCGAACATCTGGAAGTGCACGATCCATAATCGTGCTCATTGCATAGACGAGATATGACTCGTGCAATTCACGGTCGATCGTCTTATCGATCACATGACCGAGCGTCGAATTTGGTTCTGGAGTTGCAGGTGGAACAGTGGTCACGGCGAAGTGAAAATCATACCCATTTTCGACAAAGTTTGCCTGCTTTGGCGCCAACTTTTACATACAAAAATAAGGGCCTTTGCATGTTTTTACGATCGCTCAACCGCAGTCTTGTTTGTCAGTCGAAGAAGTGCCAAATGTTCGCTGTTTCCGCCTCCTCCTTCGAGGGGACTTGGGCAATCGGCGATCACTTGCACTCCAAATTCAGTCATTTCTGCCAGCACTCTCTTGACCACATCCGAAGCGATATGTGCAGGGAGGCAACCTTTGACAAGCGCTTTGCGTTCATCTCCCTGCGACTCATAGTGAGGCTTGATCAGCGCCACGATGCAGCCAGTCGGGCGTAACCAACGCAATGCGACGGGGATCGAATGCCTTTGTCGAGTCCACGCCATATCGAGCACGACGATGTCGACCCCTTGAGGAGGGACTGGAGAATAAAGCACATTGGTTCTTTCGCGAACATCCACGCGAGGATCATTGCGAAGTTTCCAATCCAGCATGCCATAGCCCGTATCGACGGCGATGACTTTCGTTGCGCCTCGCTTCAACAGGCAATCTGTGAAACCGCCAGCATTGCAGCCGAAATCAGCGCCTTCGAACCCCGTGACATCGATCTGAAACGCATCAAGCGCGTGGGCCAATTTAATTCCAGCTCGGGAAACATATTCCACAATTTCACGCTCTTCGTTTCATCGGCTTCGTTTCATAATCTTTCAACCATCATCTTTTATATAGATACACCAAGCAGGGCGATTCCCAGTCGATCTGCAACTTCGATCATGCGAGGTTTTTCAAGCATGATGACTCGTCCTGCTCCAAGCACAAGCATGCGTCCTCCCGCACTCGCAAGCCTTTCGAGTGTTGGAACGCCAACAGTTGGAACATCCGCTCGCATGTCATGAGAATCGTGTGCGGTTTTCAACAGAGCCCATCCGCCAGTTCTGCAAAGTTGCGCAGTACGATCGATCATCGCATCTGTTCCTTCCATTGCTTCGACAGCGATCACATCGCACTCACGCACAGTGATCGCTTGGCCAACTCCAAGATTTGCAATTGATCTCAACATTGGCCATGCGAAGTCAACATCGCGTTGTTGGACTGCGCTCAACTTGACTTTTCCCATCAAGCCGATCGTTGCGAGATGTTCTGGGATATATGTGGTCGAGTCGATGAGTCGTACTCCGCTTGTTGCAAGTTCATCGGCGACCGCGCTGAGCAGCACGTGACTTCGTCGATCGAACCTCAGGCGTCGATAGTAAAGCAGAGCGGCACGAAGATCGGGCAGTTGGCGAAGAACTCGAAAAGGCTCGTACATCCGTGCTTTGCCGACTCGACCAACCATCACGGTTTCTTCGATTTTTGCCCGCCGAAGAATTCGGATCCATTTGCCGATTTGCAGCACTCCAGCAGTGGAAAAGACATCGCAGTGGTCTGGAAGGGCAGCATCAAATTGATCGCGAAGGCCTATGCAGACCACTTTTCGACCCGTGGCGCGAATTCCATCTGCAACCAAGATCGGAAGCATTCCGCTGCCTGCGATCATCCCGATTTGTATTGGAAGTACATCTTCGCGGTTCATCGCCCTTGTCCGTTCATCCTTGCGGTCCGTGCATTGGAAGAAAAATCTTCGGGTCGTGTGGCTCTACAACGGTCGTTGTCATAGCAGTATGCAATCGCTTGGCAAGCGTATGAGGATCCGATTCCATCCACATTAATTCACGAGCTGCACTGCGAACAAATCCATGATCGACTCCATGGCTGACAAGTTCCCATAGCGGATCCGCAAATCCATTTGTGTTGAGCAATCCAATTGGTTTGGAATGTCTCCCGATGACACGGCCGACGAATGTTTCGAAAAACTCTTCCCATGTTCCAAGACCTCCAGCCAAGATTGCGAATCCTGCTCCGCGCTCCTCTAATTGACGCTTTCTTTCTCTCATTGAATCAACGACAATCATTTCGTCGCATCCAGTCCAACCTTGTTCGAGTTGCAGAAATTGTTCGGTGATAATGCCTGTGACATGCGCACCTGACTTCTGCGCGCTTCGCGCCAACTCTCCCATCAATCCAATGCCGCCTCCTCCATACACCAAATTCATGCCAGATTCGCCGAGTGCTTCGCCGAAGATTCGCGCAGCGGCGAGAAAGTCTTGATTGATTCCGCGTGCGCTTGCACAGTAGACGGTGATGGCGGGACGCTGCATAAGGGGAGCCATAGGTTTCTATACGATAGTGGACGATGAATCGAGATGCGGTACCTCTTGTCGATCGAATTGCTTTTGGTGCGATCGTGGTCGCCGCGAGCGCAAGAGTTTTGATCGCATTTTCTCCGACATTGATTTTTGATATGGATCCTGCAATCGATGCTTCGCCGTTTATCGGCGCAACACCTGCTGAAAGTGTGCTCTTGGATGCTTTGGCATTTGGTAGTGCATCATGGTTGCTCCTTCGTCGGATGCTGTCTGCCAACACGATCGGTTGGAATTGGGTTGTGATTGCACTTGCGTCCATTCCCGCAATCATGGTGGGATTGTTCCATGGGGTCATGGATGCGGAACAACTTTGGCGCGGGTCGACTTGGGTCGCAGGAATTGCCATCGCTCTCGCCTTGACCGCACAAACTGGCTGCAGCTCTGCGACATTTTTGCGGCGGATGATCGTCGCAACACTCGCAGGAATTGCAGTGGTCTTGTGTGTGCGAGGGGTTGCTCAATTGACGAGTGAGCACATCTCGAATGTGGAGTATTACAAGGCGAATCGTGATGCTTTCTTGAGGTCTCAAGGTTGGTTGCACAACTCGCCACAAACATTGTCTTATGAACGCCGGCTATTTCAGAATGAAGCCACAGGTTGGCTTGGATTTGCAAATGTCTTTGCGACCGTTGCCGCTGGATCTGCTGTATTGATGGCGAACATAGCGATTGGGCGAGGAGTTGTTGCCGCTCGTTCTTGGTTGTGGTTCTGCACCATTCTTTGTGCAGGTCTGGTCATCACAAGCGGATCGAAAGGCGGAGTGAGCGCATTGGCACTTGGATTGGTTGTCAGTATTGTCGCTCGTCATTGGAGTGCATTGGCGCGTCCGACTCTTGTGGCATTGCCGATCATGGCAATCTGTGGAATCATTCTGCGCGGAATGATCGGCTTGCAATGGGGTGAACAAAGCCTGCTTTTCCGCTGGTATTACTTCGTCGGCGCTGTAAAAACCGTGTTCTCATCGCCGTGGATTGGCGTAGGCCCCGCTGGATTTCAATCGTCGTTTGTGCAATTTCGCCCGATCGAATGCGTCGAAGAAGTGGTGAGCGCTCATGGCGCATTTGCAGACTGGATGATTGCATTTGGTCTGGCTGGAATTGGTCTTGTAATCTTGCAGCTCATTCTTGCGTGGTGGTCCGCACCATATTCCCCTGAAAAATTTGGGATTTCATCAAAAGAGTCGCGATCGACGCCAATGGTGGGAGTGGTCGAACTTTCAATTGCGGTGGTGGTTCTTTCGTCGATTATCTCGATTGTCTTTGAAGCGCCAACATTAGATTCCATGGGATATGTTTGGAGATTCGCTGGAATGGCCGCAGGAGCAGTCAGCACATGGGCTGTCGTAAAGATCATGAATACTGGGAAAGTTTCTGCGGATCGTGCAGTCGCAATTGGATTGTGTGGAATTGACGCAGTTGTATTGACCCATGGTCAAATCGATATGGTGTTCTGGCTTCCAGGAAGTGCGCTGTGGGCGTGGTTGGTCTTGGGTATCGCAGCATGGTGGAATCGCTCCGATTTGGATGTCGATGCACTCGCGAAAAATTCTGGAGAAAGAAACCAGCGCATTTCAGTGAATCGCATCGCGCTTGCAGCATTCGCATTCTTTTTTCTCGTGGGCGCGCTGGGAATGGTTTTCGTTGTTTCGCCCGCGTTCGTTCGGCAAGATCAAATCGCATTGCAGGCAGCGATTCATTTGAACGAAGAAGCGCAGAAGGGTTCGAGTGTCTTGCTCGCGAATGCAAGGGCGCAAGCAGGGGAATCTCTTTTTCGAGCATCTCAAATTTGGCCACAAAGAACGGGCTATGCACTCCGTGCTGCCGAACAGTGGCAAGCGGCCGCGTCGTGCGATCCGCTGCCAAATGAGGCTGGTTCGTGGCTTCGCAGCGGACGCGAATCGGCGCAAAGCGTTGAAGCATTTAGGTCATGTCAATTCGCAGCGCGTTTATTGATCTCGACGATTGCAATTCGCGAAGCAGAAATATCAAGCGGTTCGTGGGAGGCCGCACGGGATGCACTGCGAAGATTGCTCGCAATGAATCCACGCCATTCTGAAAGTTGGTTGCGCTTGGCCGAGGTGTTGAAGCAGTTGGGTGATGGTGCAGGAGCGCATGCTGCATTGCAAACAGCTCTTGAAGTGAACGAAACCTTTTCGCTCGATCCACTCCGCCTGTTTTCCGCCGAGCGACGCGCGTGGATTGAAAATCAAATGTTGGAAGTGAAATGATTCAAGCGCGACCGATGACTTCACCGCAGCTGCGCTCGTACTGAATCTCGTGTGTCGCTGGAAAATGGCGAAGCCCTTCTTCCCGCAGTCGCTGGGCGTGATCTCGAACATAGCGATCAAACTCTGCGCGGGAAGCAAACGAATACCTTGCCTCACAACGAAGTAAAACACCGTCAATTTTAATGATTTCTGCATTCTGCGCTCCCGCCTGCACTACCTGCGCTGCATGCTCGTCGCGCATCCAAGCCAACCACTTCACGGCGGTGGATGGGTCGGTAAAAGTCAGAGTGACTGTGTATCGAAAAGACATCAGTTGATTTTCGAAAGTGGCTTATTGATTTGGCTGGTCGCCTCGTCAATCGCATTCACAACTTCAGATGGGGTATAGGCGTCGCTCTTAAAAATCTCTTTGCCATCGGGATCGAGAATGACGAGCAGCGGAATCGTCACACGGTCATACTGCTTCAGCAGCGTTCGTCCATCTATGTTGTTTCCAGTCAGGTCGACTTTCACCGATTGAATTCCACCAGCTTTCAATCGAGCAAGCACGCTCGCACTTTCTAGCACCGTCTTCTCGAGTGTCTTGCAATTCAAACACCACTCCGCTGTGAAATCGATCATGACTGCATCCCCGCTCTTGAGAATCGTGTCCAGACGAGCAGGGGTATAGAACACCCATTTGATCATGCCATCGTTACTGAATTGAAAGCCGACGCTGACACTGATGGCGGCAATCGCAATTCCAATAGAGCAGAAAATGCTTCGGAATTTCGGACTTTTTGTCAGTTTCAGCGTGCGCCAGCACAACCAGAGTCCTGCGATGGTTCCCAGTGCTGAAACAATCCACCAATAATCATTGGTTGGAGGACTTGGCGGATCAACAAGAAATCCAGCGAGACCAGCTCCGACAAAATATGCCGCCGCCGCCAAGAGCAGCAGTCCCATTGTTTGTTTGACAACGTCACTCGGCGGTCCGCTCTTTGGAACGTGACTGACGAGTTGGGGAAAAGCGCTGAGTATGAAATAGGGCAGCGCCATACCAAAACCAATGGAGCCGAAAACGATCAACACAATCAATGGATTTTGAGTCGTTGCCCATGCGGCAGCCGCACCCATCAGAGGCGCAGTGCAAGGAGTCGAGAGCACCGCGGTCATTAAGCCGAATCCAATGGAGCCAACGAAAGTGTCGTGTCGGAAATCAATTCCTGCGATCGACTGCGGAAGTTGAATCGCGAAGAACCCGCACATTCCCACAGCCATCACGGCAATAATCAATCCAACAGTCACTGTGAAGAGTGGATATTGAAAGAGTTGGCTCGCACTCGTGAATCCGCTGAGAAGAGAGACAGCAAGTCCCAAGCAGATCCAGAAGACGACCACGCCAGTCGAGAGCGCTGCGCCCAAAACTAAGCAGCGTCGGCGATTTCCGGCGATACGCGAAAGACCCATAATTTTCAGGGGAATCACAGGCAAAACACATGGTGTGAAGTTCAACAAGAGTCCGCCAGTTGCAGCGATGATCAAGACGAGGAAAAAACCACCTCCATTTGGATCGATAGAAAAATCCCAACCAAAGAAGTTAAATTGGATGTTCGTAGATGGGGCAATTCCAGAATGAATCTGAGAAAATATTTCGGAATCGAACTGCGCAAACACTGCGGGTGGCGCGCCGCTCGCTGACCCGGCTTTGACTTCGACATCCATCGAAACTTCGACAGTCGAAGGCGCAACGCAATTCGTCGCTGTACACGCTTGAAACTCCAACTTGAAAACAATCGTCTGCGGACCAAGCGGAGCATCTGGGGCGATGGAAAAGGGCACAAAGATGACAGCCTGTCCTTCAAAGACTGGATAGGTTTGAATGCCATCGCCCACATCGGCTTTTACAGAATGAAAATCAGGCCACTGTGCGCGAACATCTGTGAATGAATCAATTGGTTTGGTCGACAACCATTCGGGTTTGCTCGCGCTTGCTGCACGGACAATCTTCCATGCGTTTGATGCCTGAATTGAAGTAAAGACGGCACCATCAAATGTGGCAATCCCTTTTGCAGCATCATCATTTCCAAGACGATCGTTCGTCCAGATATGCCAACCAGGGGTGATTTCCAACACGATTGCGACGGGGAGGTCAGCTCCCGCAGCGACAGTTTGCATCGCAGGAATCGCTTGAACCTTTACGACATCTGCAGAATCCTTGGCTCCGCCCTGCGCCATCGCTGCGTTTCCAATAGAAATCGCTGTGAACAAGCTGAAAATTGCAAGCCGCATTTGAAGCATCCTATGAGCGAATCGGCTCTTGAATATGGGAGTGACTTGAAAAAAAGGCGTTGTCACGCTATAATAGTCCATCCCGTGGAGATGGCCTCCACGGTTGCCCGTCCGTCCTTTGTCAGTCGCACTTTGAGAACGACCATGTCTACGAATTTCTTTCATCGTATTTTTTGGAATCGTGTCGAATCGGCAAACCGAAACCGCTTATGACGCATTTTGGCGTCCATCCGCGTTTTGTTTCGGCAAAGGCGATCGTTTGGTCGGAGACCCGAATGGGTTGATCGACCGACCGAGCGCAGTCGGACGGGTCATGAACGCTACCGCGGCGATCATGACCTTTTTTATTCGCGGTGACAATTCGAAAGGACCTCTCAAATGAATGACATCATCCGACTGCTCGACTCCGTTGCCCGTGACCGAAATATTGATCGTGAACTCTTGGTTCAAGACCTCGAACTCGCAATGGTGAGTGCCGCGAGGAAGCACTTTAACTCCGAGGATCCCGACGAATTTGGTTGCGAAATCGACCGCCTTGCTGGTGGGATTTCGCTCTGGCGCAACAATGAAGATGAGACACGTGAAGTGATTCCACTGGAGAGTTTGGGACGCATCCCAGCGCAAACTTTCAAGCAGGTGATGATCCAAAGATTCCGAGAGAACGAGCGGATTTCGCTCCTTGATGAATTCTCGAAGCGTCAAGGCGAGCTGGTCACAGGTGTGGCACAGCGTTACGAAGGCAACGCATTGATCGTGCAGCTGGAACGCACCGAAGGATTCATGCCCAAGAGTGAGCAGATTCCAGGCGAGCAATTTCAAGCAGGTGATCGAGTTCGCTGCATTCTTCTTGATGTCCGCGATGCAGGCAGTCAGGTCAAGATTGTTATGAGCCGTGCGCATCCCGATTTCATTCGTCGACTCTTTGAGTCCGAAGTTCCAGAAGTCGCAGAGCGAACCATCGAAATCAAAGCGATGTCGCGCGAACCTGGATTCCGCACGAAATTGGCGGTTTCGTCTGTGGATACAAAGGTCGATGCCGTCGGTGCATGCGTGGGCGTTCGTGGTTCGCGCATTCGAAATATTGTTGATGAACTGGGTGGCGAGAAGATCGACATCGTTCGTTGGAATGAATCCAGCCAAGTGTTGATCGCCAATGCTCTCAAGCCTGCTGAAGTTGAAGAAGTCAGTTTGTGCTTCGAACTCGGACGAGCGACGATCATCGTTCGCGATGATCAGTTGTCGCTGGCAATCGGCCGTCGTGGACAGAACGTGCGACTTGCTGCGCGTTTGACTGGTTGGGACGTCGATATTTTGACTCCACCGGAATTGGAAAAGGGATTGCAAACCTTGCAGGCCGCTGTGAAATCAGTCGAAGGCGCAACGGATGAAATGCTTGATCGCATGGGCGCTCTTGGCATGATCAGCGTTTTCGATGTTGAAGAAATCGGCGAGACAAGTTTGGTCTCGGATTGCGGCATGACGGAAGAGTTGGCGACCAAGGTTGTCGATGCTTGTTCTGATCGTGCCAAAGTCGTCGCAGAAGAAATGCAGAACGAACGGACTGCAGCTGAACTGAAGCAGGCTGAAGAGGGCGCAGTGGTTGACGCATTGCTCGGCGGCGGTTCAGACATGCCTGTTTCAACCGATCAGCGCAGCGAAGCAGCTGCAGACAACATCCTTGGATTCGGTTCATCGGAGCCCACCAAATCGTGATGACCTATCACTCCAACACTGATCCTTCAGTATGGAACGTTTCATTCGCGTTTGTTTTTTCACTTTCCATTGGAGTAAATCGTGGCAACTAAGACCGTCAAGAAAATTCGAATCACGCAGGTCGCTAAAGATCTCGGTATCCCAACAAAGGACATCATCGAGAAATGCATCAGCGAAGGCATTGAAGGTGTAACGTCGCCACAAGCATCGATCCCAATTGGATTGGCTGAGACAATCAAGGAATGGTTCGGAGGATCAGGTTCCACGACTGGAGCGGAGATCGCAGCCAGTGTTGATGTTGTTGGAATTCGTGAGCGTGTTCAGAAGGCTGCACCGAAGAAAAAGAAAGTGGCGGGGGATGCGCCGCCATCTGATGAACCAAAATCGGTCACGGAAACTGCTGTTGTCGCGAGTGCAAGCGCTGTGACCATTGAAGAGCCTATTGCTTCGATCGATATTGCAGCAAAGCAGCCGTCTGTGATGGCTTCATCTGCGGCGGCTTCATCTGTGACGGCGAAGGATCAATCGAGCGATGGAATTGATGGAGGAACTTCAGTTGTTGACGCTCCAGTCGCGCCACCAAAGCCAGTTGTTCCTGTTCTGCCGCCGAAGCCTGTTGTTGTTGTTCCACCACCGAAACCATTTGTTCCTGCACCGATGAATGTTCCCACGCGTCCAGTTCGGGCGCGTCCGACATCTCAAGTGCTCGATCAACCCACGAAAACAAGCCTTTCTGGACCGAAAGTCATTCGAGTCGAAGCTGCCGACAACATCGCCGCGCCTCGCCCTCGAATGGGCGGTCAATTCGGTACGAACCGTCCTCCAATGGGGCGTACTGGTGGTCCAAGTATTGGCACTGGAGCGGGCGCTGGTGCAGGTGATCCCGCGAATCGTCGAGGTGCATTGCCTCCATCGAAGCGCCGTCCGTCGGATGCGGGTCGAACTGGTCGAGCAGATCCAGCACGTGATGGATCGCGTTCAAACAAAGATATTGAAGAGCGTGCAAGTCGAATTGGCCAAGCAGATGGTTTCTTTCGCAAGCACCGAACTTCCACACGGTCTTCGCATTCTCCGCAAGGTCGAGCGGTTGTAGCCAAGCCACAAGGTCCAGTCCATGTTCCCAATCCAGTTTCGGTGAAGGAACTTTCTGAGCTGACTGGTGTGAAGATGTCGGAGCTCATGAAGAAATCTCTGCTTGCCGGAAATCCAATCACAATCAATACAGCGCTTGATGGAGATCAATCGATGGAATTGATGATGGCATTCAATATTGAAATTGAAATCGACGAAGCGAAGACAGCATCGGATGAAATCGAAGAACGATTCGCAGCGCGAACCAGAGTGGATGAACGTTCGCGTCCAGCCGTTGTCACGATTCTCGGGCATGTCGATCACGGCAAGACGACGCTTCTTGATCGAATCCGCAGCACAAATGTTGCAGCAGGCGAAGCGGGTGGAATCACCCAATCCACTCGTGCATTTCAGGTTGAAGTCAAGGCTGGCGATCAGCCACGCATGATCACATTTATCGACACGCCAGGTCACGAAGCCTTCACAGCAATGCGTGCGCGCGGTGCGAAGGTGACAGACATCGTCATCTTGGTCATTGATGCTGTTGACGGGCTGATGCCACAAACCATCGAGAGCATCAATCATATTAAAGCGGCGAAGGTTTCCGTGATTGTCGCTCTCAACAAGATTGATCGTCCAGAATTCGACGAGAAGAATCTGCAACGCATTTATGGCGAGCTCGCCAAGAATGACTTGAATCCCGTTCCGTGGGGAGGTTCAGTTGAAATCGCTCTTGTCAGTGGACTCAAGGGCACTGGACTTCCAGAACTTTTAGAAACGATTGCGCTGCAAGCAGACGTGTTGGACTTGAAGGCGGATTGGGGAGGTCACGCTCAAGGAAGTGTGCTTGAAGCGCGCATGGAAGAAGGCCGTGGCCCCGTCGCACAATTGCTCGTGCAAGAAGGTTGTCTCAAGCGAGGCGATTTCGTAGTGGTCGGACGAGCCTTTGGTCGAGTCCGCGACATCGTGAGCGATCGCAATGAGCGCATCACTACCGCGGAACCGACTGCAGCTGTAGCAATTTCTGGCATCGACATGCTTCCAGATGCTGGCGATAAGTTCTATGTTGTTGAGAGTCTCGCAGCGGCCGAACAGGCTGCGATTGAGCGACGCGCATTCGAGCGAGATCGAGAACTTTCTGCTCCAAAGGTGACGCTGGACAATATTTTCGAGACGATGGCGAAATCGAAGAAGAAGGAATTGCCATTGATCGTCAAAGGCGATGTGCAAGGATCCGTGGAGACGCTCAAAGTCGTTCTTGGCCGCATCAAAGCAGAAGATGTCAGCATTTCTATTAAGCATGCAGGCGTCGGCGGAATCAACGAAAGTGATGTCGAACTCGCTGCAACGACTGGCGCGGTCATCGTGGGCTTCAATGTGACAAGCAACGCAAAGTCGCGGCAACTTGCGGAAGTGCGCAAGATTGATATTCGACTCTACGAAGTTATTTATCAGTTGACAGATGACATGGACAAGGCTGTTCGCGGACTCTTGGAACCAGAGATCAAGTTGCAGGTTCTTGGACATGCAGATGTTCGTGCCGTCTTCAAGATCACCAAGGTCGGTGCAATCGCAGGTTGTTATGTCACAGACGGAGTCATCGAGCGAAATGCGCAGATCCGCGTGACGCGCGATGGAATCGTGGTTGAAAAAGATCGCCGTCTCGAGCAACTCAAGCGATTCAAAGAAGATGCGAAGGAAGTTCGCTCCGGAAACGAATGCGGCATGAAGATCAATGGGTATGACGACATCCGCGAGGGCGACGTGTTGGAGTGCTATCGCACGATCACGGTTCGGCCGCTAGGTGGCGGAAATGCGTGAGCGTCGAGGAAAAGGACCGAAACTTCCATCTGGAGTTTCGTTCAGTTCGGATGGAACTGCGCGGCATGAAGCGCCAAGTTCGCGCCCAGCTCAGGTTGCAAGCGTTTTGCAGCGCGCGCTCCAAGATCGAATCGTACGAGGACTCTCCGACCCTCGCTTGCAGGGAATGGTTTCCATTCAAGAAGTGCGTCTCAGTCCAGATTTATTGGCAGCTCGGATCAAGGTCTCGGTCCTTCCCGCAGATCGAGGTCCGCTCTCGCTCGCGGCTTTGCGAAGTGCGATTGGTTTTTTCCGATCGTCGCTGCGCGAAACCACCAGTCTGCGGCGCGTGCCGCAATTGATTTTCGAATTGATTCCACCAACTGAAGAGGCTCTCCCATGACAGAGAAGAAACCGGCTTTCAACATCAATCGTCTGAATTCACTGATTAAGAAGTACAGCGCCCGTGCGCGTACCGAAGAACCAAATGTCGCAGATTTGACGGCGTTGCTGATTCACTCATCGCTTTTGTATGACGCAACCACCGAGATGGCTGATACGGCGATGCAGCGCGTTCGAAGTCGCAATGTTGACTTCAACGAATTCCGAGTCAACTTGGTTGAAGAGATGGTGACGACGATTGGGCTGAAATATCCAGATGGATTCGGGCGTATGCGCAGATTGCGGATGACATTATTTGACCTCTTCCGTCGACATCACCGAGTCAGTTTGGAACAACTTGTGGGCAAGCCAAAGAAAGACGTTCGGATTTATCTTGAGAATCTTGAGGGAATGCGAACCTATGCAGTTTCTCGCATGATGTTGCTTGGATTCGATGTCGCCCTCGTGCCGATCGACCAGACAACAGTTGATATGTTGGTGCATTATGAAGTGCTTCCAGAAGATATGAAGCCCAGTTCGCTGACAGAACTTTTTGCAAAGAAATTTAAGAGCGATCGTGCGCGGCAGATGCATTTCGCACTCGTTGCAGCAGCGGATGCGTTTCATAATTCTGGTCGTGCGGAAGAGGCTCGCATCAAACGCGAAGCAACGAAGAAGCCACGCGGAGCAGCGGCAACATCCGCCGAACATGCCAAAACGCATCCCAAGCCCGTGGCAAAGCCGAGTGCAAAGACCAGTTCTAAGACCAGTGCTAAAACCATTACAAAGCCGAAGGTAAAAGCAAAGCCAAAGGCGAAAGCCACGGCTCGATCCCGTTAAATTTATTTTTATCAATAGGCGCAAAATAGGCCCCAAAATAGGCACCCAAAATAGGCGCAAAAAATAGGTACAAAGCTCATGGCTGGTCATAGCGCATGGAAAAATATGAAACACCGCAAAGCTGCGGTGGACAAGAAGCGCGGGAAGATGTGGTCCAAAGCATCTCGTGCGATCATCGTTGCTGCGAGACTTGGCGGGGGAGATGTTCGATTCAATTCTTCGCTGCGCATGGCTATTGATGAAGCCAAGAGCGTCAACATGCCTCGCGAGACAATCGAAAAAGCTGTGAAGAAAGGTTCGGGGGAAATTGATGGTGAGAATTTTCAGGCGATTCGATACGAGGGATATGGCGCAGGAGGGGTTGCCATCATTGCTGAATGTTTGACATCCAATGTCAATCGCACTGCTCCTGATATCCGAATGATCTTTGACAAGAACGGCGGAAATCTCGGCGTTCTTGGCTCAGTTTCTTACAACCTGCATCATGCAGGAGTGTTGGTCATCGAGCGCACACGCATCGAAGAAGATCGTTTGATGGAGATCGTTCTGGAGGCTGGAGCGGACGATGTTTCTGCCGAAGATGAAATGTGGCAAATCACGTGTTCGCCTGCTGCTCTTGCGGCCATTCGTGACGCTCTCGAAGCTGCACAAATGCCAGCTGCGGAAGCGCAGATTATGTGGATACCCTCCACAACAGTCGAAGTTGAAGGCGAGCACTCCGCGCAGATTGTTCGTTTGATCGATGCCCTTGAAGAGCACGATGATGTGCAGAAAGTTTTTTCAAATGCAATTTTTATCGATTAAGAATGCAGTGATGATGTGCGCCGTTATCTTGCTTGCAGCAGGATGCAATACCGTGTCTCGTGATTATCCTGGCGTCAGTCACGATCAACTCTGGCAAGCTGCGCTTGGTGCCGCACGGAATCCAAAGTATTCCAACTGGTTCGTCACGGAAAACGGTGTCTTTGTCGACGCGGACGCAAATCGCATTGAAATTTACCGCGAACTAAAGCGAGATTATGCCGAGCCGGGCGAAGCGCTTCGACGCCAAAATGAAACGTGGACTTTTTCTGTTCTTGTCGACGCAAATGATCGAGTGCCGAAAATCGTTCTGAATTCACGGGCGGCCATTCGTCCGCCAAATTTCTTGACCGAAGCGGATCACTTCTTTGGCGAGATTGATTCACGACTTGCGCAGTTGCCGATTGACTTGAGCAAACCGGCTTCAGGGATAACCACGACGCAAGTTGCCGATCCAAATGGATTGGAAGCGCCGTCTGCCCGCGACACTTCAACTCAGACGATCCCTGATCCTGCGCCAGCAGTTGCAAATCCTTCCGGAGTGCAGCCGCCGTTGACTGGTCCTTGAGCTGTCTTTCCACGGCTGTATTTTTACGGCGAGGGCGGTGATTGTTCCATCAAACCTGCCCGCTTGAGCGCGCTGATGGAAACCATGCGAATGGCGAATAGCGCGACGAGGAGGCAGCCGACGCCGACGGCAATCCATCCCCATCCTTGCTTTGCGAGAAGCTCTTGCAAGTCATGCGCTCCCGTTGCTGCGGCAGTCGCAGCAGTTCCACATATAAAAAATGTTCGCGGAAGCATTCCGATCCCGGTTCCTGCGAGAAACGGAAGTGCTCTTACGCCTGCTGCGCCCATGGCTAGATTGGCGATCGCAAATGGTGAATTGGGAGGAAGGCGAAGGAGCAGGATGAGGAAAAAAGTTCGGTGTTGATTTGATTCAACGAGCGCTGTGCGGATAACTCGGCCGCGTGGATTGCGGTCGATCAATCCAATGATGGAAGCGCCGCTGATGATGCGTGCAAAGAAAAAACCAATGGTCGCGCCGCCGAGTAGGCCGCACATGACGGCAATGGTTCCATACTCAGCGCCGAAGACCCAGCCTCCGAGAATTGCTTGTGCATAGGGCGGGAGAAGTCCAAATCCAGTGGTGATTGCGAATATCCCAACGAAAATAAAGAACTTCCCATTTGGTTGGCTTCGCAGCCAATCTCCAACAGGTCCAATTTCAGTGAGAAGGAGTATCCCCAGAAATGCGGGCACCAACATCCACAAAATCCCAAGTGCGATCACCAGATTTCGCCGGAACTTTGAGGCCGTATGGTTTTGTGATTCCAAGTTCATTTGTTGCTTGAGCCTATCACTTGAATGCGCCAATCACTTGAACGTGACGATCCCCGACATGCGAATCGCAAGAATTGCGCAGAGCAATCCGAATGCGAAAGAAAGCTTGCGCATCGGAAGTTTGTGAACGAGCGACGCGCCAATGTTTGCGCCAACAAATGCGCCAGGAGCGAGTGCTGCCGCAAGCCAGAGTGCCGAACTGAGAGTGACGGGATCGCCTGCTGGTGTCTTGACAGATGAGAGCGTGGAATATTTCAAGATCACTGCAACGATGACCGTTGGCAAAACTAAAAATGCGCTTGTTGCGATCGTTGTGCGAATGTCGAAGTGATTGACGACACGCATCAACGGCATCGCAATCACGCCACCGCCAATTCCAAGCAATCCAGAAAGCGTTCCCATCACCGATCCGATGATGGATGCTGGTCCCCACCCAAGTCGTTCGGCAAGCACGGGAGAGTTAGAATTTGCAGAATTATTTTGCAGTCGGCGAGTGATTTCAGAAATGGCTACACAGATTAAGAACGCCGCAAAAATCCATTCGAGCCATTGTGTGCTGGGAAGATAAATGCCGATGGCAATGCCTACGCCAACAGTTGCAATCGAAAATGGAATTGTGCGAACTGCGAATTCCCAGCGAATTGCCTGTGCACGAATGTGTTGCGGAATGCTGCCCGCGCTGACGAGCAGTGCCGCAACAAGGCTTGCCGCTTGATAGAGATGCGGATTACTTCCTTGCGCCATCGTCAGCAGGGGGATGATCACAACTCCGCCGCCAATTCCAAAGAGCCCTCCAAGGAAACCGCCAACGGTACCGATCAGAATTGAGAGTGTGAGAGTTGGGAAATCCAAGTGGCGCTCGCAAGGTTGAAGATAGAGAAAAAGGGGCAGATTTGTCGGACGTCGTCGGCAAGCAACTAGGTTCTCGCTGTGCACGCACTTGTTCATGCTTTTATGTTGCGGGGAATCGACGCACTTCCGTGCGAAGTGGAAGTTCATCTTTCGCCCCATGGATTGCCGCAGATTTGCGTGGTCGGCTTGCCAGATGCGGCGATTCGTGAATCCGTCGAACGCGTTCGGCGGGCGATCGAAGTCTCTGGATTTGAAGTCCCTCGTCATCATGTGTTGGTCAATCTTGCGCCTGCTGGTACGCGTAAGGAGGGACCCGTCTATGACTTGCCAATTGCAATGGGTTTGCTATTCGCTGCTGGAACTGCGGAGCCAAAGCGAGCAGATGCGCCATCACCTGCGGATTGGTTGATCGCTGGCGAACTCGCACTCGATGGTCGATTGCGTCCGATTCGTGGATCTGTCAGCGCTGCATTGATGGCGCGTGATCACAATCGTGGAGTCATCGTGCCGACAGAAAATGCGATCGAAGCATCGCTCGTTCCTGGCGTGAAAGTGATCGGCGCATCGACGCTCTGCGAAGTCGTCGCATTTTTTCGGGGCGAGGGTGCTCCATCTGCGCCGGCTTTGCTCGCAGATAAATCGTTCGATGCAAATTTGCCAGACGAACACGAACTTCCAGCGCCTGGACTCGCGCCTGTGAACTTTCGAGATATCAAAGGGCAAGTGCTTGCGAAGCGTGCGATGTTGATCGCTGCAGCGGGGGGGCATAATGCGCTGCTGCTTGGGCCGGCTGGATGTGGAAAGACCATGTTGGCGCGCGCACTCGCTGGGATTCTGCCGCCTCTCTTGGCGGAGGAAGCGCTGGAAGTCATGCGAATCGGTTCGTGCGTTGGCATGTGCGAATTTCGAAAGACTCCGCGCGGCACACTCGACATTGCACGACCTGTGCGTGCGCCGCATCATGGTGCAAGCGCAGTTGCGATTGTGGGTGGAGGTCCGATGGGGCGGCCTGGAGAAATCACGCTTGCTCATCACGGCGTCTTGTTTCTCGATGAATTGCCTGAGTTTCGCAGAGATGTGCTGGAAGCTTTGCGAGAACCGCTCGAAGGCGGTGAAGTGGCGATCGCACGCGCGAGTGGGTCAGTGCGCTGGCCAGCAGTCACGATGTTGGTGGCGGCGATGAATCCAACTGCGCGCGGAGATCGAGTCGCAGGGGCAGGAGGTGCGAGGATGATGTCAGAATATCTCGGGCGTGTTTCTGGACCAGTGCTGGATCGCATCGATCTTCATGTCGAAGTGCGCAGAGTGAGTGCGCGAGATCTTGCGCGAGTGAAGCCTGGTGTCGACAGCGAGACTCTGCGCGATCAAGTCATCGAAGCACGTCGCCGCGCGGCGAATCGGCAAGGGAATATTCCAAATGCGCGGCTCGGTGTCGATGTTCTTGATCGACATTGTCGCCTTGATGCAGCGGCGACTGATTTGTTGACTCGAGGATTGGATGAACTCGCGCTCAGTGCGCGGGCCTATGACAAGATTCGCAGAGTTGCGAGGACAATCGCAGACCTTGCTGGCGAAGTTGAAGTCAATGCAGTGTTCTTGGCCGAAGCGCTGCAATATCGCACGCTTGGAAGTCAATGAATTGTTGGGGCAGGGTATTTAGGCGTTGATGATTCCGTCCTCAATATTCTTGCACCATCTGCGTCGCGCGGGCTATGCGGATCATCGGCACAGGCGGGTGGACCCGATACCTAAAATAGCGGCTTAACTGCCACTTTTCAGAAGTTATACTTTTATATTCTGAAAGTCAGATCAACGTCATGCCGTTGGAAAGAATGAACCCATGAGCCTCGCAATCCACAACCTGAACCCCTTGCTCAAGGAGCTCAATGATGCGCTCTTGTTGGAGGATGCAGCGCCAGTGAACCTCCCCAGATTTGGTGGACAGCTTGACGAACAAAGTGCTGAAGGTCCATGGGTTCCGGCAGGTCAATCCACCGTGCCGAAGCAGGTGTGACGAACGAAATTTGAAATCTTGATGATATTTTAAATCGCGCATTCATCGCATAGAACTTTCTCAAGATTTCCAGTGTCGCGGTCGACGGCAGATCAACGATGCCATCCCAGAAGTGCCCAGTGGATCTATACCCATTGGGGTTCAGAATGCTGTGGCTGCATTCTCGAAGCATTTACCGAGACGCCACTAACAGTCACAAGCGAATCTCTACTTCGCTCGGTCGTCTGACTTCACCGTCGTGCGAGTCAATTTCAGCGTCACTGGAATATCAGAATCGGGTCGAATTGTTGCGGACTCGAACAATTCGGCATCACGCTGCGCAATGAGAGCAGCGAGCTGACTGTTCGCGGAGCGATTCGTTTCACTCGGAGCGACCAGTGTTTTTACTTGCAAGAGAGCCGTTGAAGCACTCGTCCATCTCCGCAGTGCGAGAGCTGCGAATGTGTCACAGTGTTGCTGCCACCAATCGTTCCCACCAAGTTCTGAAGCCTTTGTTTCGCTCCACAACTGAGCCTGCTTCTCCATCTCTGCACAGATTTCTCGCCGCTGCCGTTCTGCATCAGCAAGAATCAGACGAACTGCTTCACGGTCAAACGATGCGTCCTCTGTTTCGAAGAGTCTTGCCTGAAAATCATGAAGCGTTGTCGGGTCGGGATACACGGTTGGGAAAAGAATCTCGGACAGTCGCGCGCGAATCGACGCCGCACACTCGGCGGAGAGCCCGCTGGCATACTTCTCCACGACCAGTCGATTCCACTGCACGATCGCGAGATTTGCGCGATGCTCTCGCTTGCCCGCTTGACGGCAAACCTCCCACGCGTGTGACGCCCCGATTCCACTTGTGAGTGCATTCGAACGCGCACGCGCGATTTCGCAGTGGGCATCCTTCACAAGCTCGATTCTTTCACGGTGAAGTGCAATCCCTTGATCCAGTGCAGCGACAAGTACCGCATCGCACTCTCGCAGTACAACAGGATCGGCCTTTGCTCCATCTTGCTCACATAGTGCAAGAAAGGCGACGATATCAACGAGCGCCCCCTTGAGTCGAGATGGACACGTCTGCGAAAGACGAACCTCCTGTTGGTAGGCGTACAACGCCGCTGCGTGGGCTCCGCGAGTTTGTGCTTGCGCGACGATCGACGCGAACAAGCGAGCCTCATGCGACTTCAACAGTCGATTGAGTCGGAGGAGTTCGCTACGCATCGAACCGCACCGCTCTGAAATCGCATCGCTGTCATCAGCACTCAGCGCCGCAGATAACTCCGCCATGCGCAATCGGAGGGACAGGATCGGTCCCGTGTGCACCGCGGTCGTCTGCTGACAGTACGAGCGACATGCTTCGATGCAGAGCAACTGCCCTTGCGGATTGAGTTCGAGCGACTTCACCAGTTGTTCGAGAGTTGCACATGTGAGAAGCGGTCGAACAAACAACAACTGAATCCCATCGACATCCGTAGACTCGCGAGTGCGCTGTTCAAGTTCTCTACAATCGCGCACCGCGCTCTCATATGCCGTAACAAAAGGATCAAGACCGACCTGCGGCGATTGGGCGAACGACGCCTGCGCGAGTATGAGTACTGCGGCTCGACAAGCTGCGATCACGCGTTTCATGGACATGTGGTTGGTTTCGTTGGATTTAGAAAGCTTGTGCACTTGACCGATCGTTGGAGGTCGGGCCTGGCATCGCAACATGTCCCATTCAACACGGTCCGCCAATAAAGGAGTTGCGACGCTGACTCTGCCGCAAACTCCGACACTGGCACCGCGTATTCGGGCACGACTGAGGCTGGGTGATTCCTCGCCCCGAGGGGAACTGCTTCGATTTGAAAGTTCAAGCAGATGAATGGTGCGAGAATAAACATCGACAAAACCTGCGATTTTCGTTGATGCATGGACAGTCTCCACAATATTATTTTTATGATCCCCATAGAAGTCATCAGTATAGAGCGCCTGCGGCGTCTGTCAGCGCAGGCGTGACTTGATGTCGCCGGAGTCCGGGAGGTAATGGCATATGCAAGGCAGTGCGCAGGGCGGGCGTCAATCACTTACAGCTTTCTGAAAGAATGACCTTATGGCAGTGCCAAGTGATTTTGTCAGGCAAAATGATGCGATAACCCGCGATGCACTCGACTTGATTATAGGTACATGTTGAGCCATCCTCCTGAGTCTGCCATTGTGCATGCGAGGCGGCGATATTGGGTTGCAAGATTGCCTTGAAAAGAAAGGGATGCAGAGTAATGCTGCCAACGAACAATGCAAGTTTAACACCGGCGGAAATCGATTCCAATTTGTGAGCCCCTTGAATTTTGATGAACAATTTAAAACCTGTGGAGGTAAGGGTAGCCTTGGTCGATTTCGGTTGCAAGGTTCATACTGGACCTCCCCAGATTTGGTGGACACCCCAGACGAGGGGGCACTTCGCGAAGCGATGCTGGAAATTCTTCCTCAGGAAAATCTCGCGACTTGGCTCTCGCAAGTGGAGGCGAGGGTTTCTTTCCAGGGCATTTGGGAAATGATTCCAAATTCCACGGCCTGTCACCCATGTGCCCGAATACTTGTGTCACCTATGTGACCGGTTTGTGCCCTCAAGGTTCAGTCAGCCCCATCGTGCCGATGCGCAGTGCCACTTCGCGGTCAGTGCATCGCCCGCAGCAAGGCGCGCGAAGATCGGCGATGCAAACCCGTCAACCATGGCCACGACCTCCGGCAATGGCACGATCTCATCGATTCCGGACTTGGCATAAAAACCTTTCCAACGATTTATATTCTCCGCGTCGTTGCCGAACGCGGCTTTGAGTCCGCTTGGCGTTCCGTTTGGAATCGCGGTCCCGCGCCGTTCGAATGTCGCCTTGATCGCCTTGCCCAACGTCGTTGCGTCGAAATCAAATCCTCGCGCCAGGAGATGAAGATCGAAGTAATCCTTCAGCCGGCTGTTCGTCATGCCGATCCGCACGATCGCCTCCAACTTTTCCGCTGCCACGGTCTCCTTGGGATATCCACGCAGCGTTGCTGCGGGAAAACCGAGCATTGATGGGTATGTAAGCGCCACCGCCGCAGGCGTAATCACATCACCGAATCCGGAATCGACCTTCACCGGTATCCGCGTTGTGCCCAGTCGAGCGACTGCGTCGAGGTGCAGTCCGCCATATTTAAATTCCTCGCGGATGCGACTGACCTCGATGGAATCAGCGTCGAACAGCAGACCGTCGTCGGGTTCGACGGTCACGGCGAAGATGTCCCTGAATGCGTCGGCAATCCTCTGCTCCGTTGCCTCTATGAAGACCAGGAAGTCGATGTCACGCGTCGCCCGATAGCGGCTATCCACCCAAGTCGCGAACAACGCCGCTCCCTTGAGCACAAAGGAGTCGGCGTGCTGCGATCTACTCAGCCTGTACAGCAACCGCTCGCAGGTATAGCGCGCCAGCGTGAACTGCATGTCCTCGCGTCGTTCTCGGCTGATGTTCTTCAAGCGAGACAGGATCGACGCGTGGAGACTCGGCCCTGGCGTGCTCATGCCGTCGCCTCGATGTACGGGCGCATGATGCGCGCCACTCGCAGCACGGTCGCGGCGGCGAGCAAGGCATCCATCGACCCTTTGCGCTTGCGGCGGAATTCGCGGAGCGCTGCGATCGCCACATCAAGCCCAATGTGTTTTCGGTAGCGGAAGCAATCTGCAACGGTGCGTGCCGGGTTGGTCACGCGCATCGGCACGCCTTCCGCGCGTCTTACATTAACGCCGTGCGTGAGCGCAGCACCGCTTGCGCGCACAACGTGCAACCGTGTGTGTGGCGCACTCGGTCTACGCGCCTTTCGGTCGAGCATCACCCAAACGGCGTGCGGAAGTTCGTCGGTCATGCCGTGTAGTTGCAGCGCGCTGAGGAGACAGATGGTGGCGTGCGGCGTGCGCTTGGCTACCTCCGCGAGCGTCGACATTTCGCTTGGCTCGGCATCGGCAAGCCGATAGATCCCACGCGCGATGTGTTCCAGTGTTCCGGCATCGACCAGGCGTCGCAGATAGGTCCGCGGAATCCCAAACTCAGCCAAGTCGCGAGCTCGAATGGGGCCTTTGCGCCCGAGTCGGATCAGTGCATCGGATTTGGAGCGGGGTGGTGTGCGCATGGTGCTGGCATAATAATACTAAATGTAGGCGAAAATGCAAAATAGCCGACAAAAAGTATTACCCTCCAAGTAGGCATGCTGGCCCTGATTGGCGCATCTCCCGACAAAACGCTGAAGGTCATGCTGGGCGCTGGGTCGGTGCACGATTTGAATAGCACCTGTGCGCCGTCGGGACCATGAGTCCCGCCGCCGCAATTCCGCCGCGAATCACTCCGTCGGGTCGTATGACGCCGCATACCGAACTGCGCGTTCGGTTGGCCGCTTCGCAGTGTGATCCTGCACGGCGTGATGCGCACTGTTGAGTGGCCGCGGTCCCCCGAGAACGACCGCTACGAGCGAATTGAATTCTCGACGGATGGGCTCGGTGATTGAAACGTTGGGTATCGGACGAGTGCGCAGGAGAGCCCTGCGGTCGGCATTGCGTGGAACCCTTCCAATTTCAGAGAAACAACGGAGCCTTCACCCACACCAAAGCCTGAAGTCCGATTTTTATAGAAATCAGCATTGAAATGGATAGATTGCAGGGAGGTCAAGTTGTTTCGTGAGCGCATCGAGTGCATCACGATTGCGCTTGAGCAGCATCGGATCGGCAAGATCTTCTGGAGTGAGTTGGTCTGGGTACCACGTTTCAACCCATGCTCGCAATTGTGCGGCACGCTGCGAATTGAAAATACAACCAGGGTGAATGCCCTGCAAAGTATTCGTGGAAGGATCGGAATCAGAATGAGGTGCGAGCGGCACGCGCAATCTCAGGCACGCTGGTCCACCACCATTTCGCATGCTTTCTCGCACATCGAGATACACCACACGCGAGATTGAATTGCGGCGATCCTGTTGAATACGCTGCGCCACTGCGCGCGCGCGAGCATGGTGTTCAACTTCGCTGGGACATACCAAAGTCATAGTTCCGTCGGTTGTCGTGACAAGTTGCGAATTAAATAAATATGTCGAGACTGCTTCGGCGATCGTCAATTCATCGCGACTGACCGCGAGAGGGCAAAATGAATTGCCAACGCGCTCAGCAAGCGCATCCATGACCCGATCATGATCAAGCCAAGCATCTTGGTGATAGAGCAGGGTGGATGCATTTCCAACCGCAACGACATCGTTGTGAAAAACACCTTGGTCAATCGCATCTGGATGTTGCTGCGCAAAGACGCACTGCGCAAGATCGAGTTGCAATAAATTGGCAACGCTTTGACTGGCTTGCAGCGTTTGCCGCGCAGGATGAATCTTTGGTTGCCGCTGTGGATTTGCCGTGTCAATTCCGAATACAAAGAAATGTGTTGCGGGTTGTTGCGCGTTTGTTGCGTCGAATAAACGTGTGTGGTTCGCTGCGCCCTCGTCGCCCATCTGCGCACTGCTTGGAAGCGCCTGGTGAACAACGAATCGTTCGCGATCCGCAAAGACAGCACTCAGAATCGCATGCGTGCATGGCGGCTCGATTGCGCGGTGCGGCATGGACTTCAAATTTGCCACGACCAAATGCGTTCGTTGATCGCGCGCATCTTGTGCTGGCGCGACAGTGGCAGCGTTTGCACTCCACATAAAACTTGAACTGCAACATTGCGCCAGCAGATGCGGCTTGTTGGCGTGTGCATCGGCGAGAATATTTGCATCGTCGCCAGTGAAGCCGTTTTGACGCAGCACCCATATTGCTGGTCGCTCTTGAGGCGGAAGAAAATATTGCGTCACACCAAGCGCCGCAACAGCCTCCATTTTCGCAATGCCTTGCAGAGCAGCAGCCTTTGGGTTTGAAATCCGACCCGCATTATTCTGGCTTGCCATATTTCCCGCAGCAAGTCCAGCGTAATTGTGAGTCATTCCAACAAGGCCATCAAAGTTGGCTTCTGTTGCAGTGGGTGTTCCAGTTTGATTCGCAGCGGTCACGCCACATACGGTATGCGATCGCATAGATGATTTGTTACGCTTCGCAACCACTTACACGAAATGCATGTTTCATAATCAAAGGAATAAATACGATGAAGTTCGTTTTCAAAATCACTGGAAGTCTTTTTCTCCTCGCGCTCTGCGCATGCGCGCATCCTGCAGAAAGCTCTTTGATCGTGAATGCTTCGATTTCTTCTTTGGGCCAAGGGGCAGATTCGGTCACCGTCGAGATTGAATTGCACAGCGCAGATGGATCGTTGCTCTCTGCGCCAAAAGTGGTGGCGGTCATTGGCCAGTTGGCCACGGTCAAGGTCGAAGATGGCGCAAAGAGTATGGATTTCGCCGTTCAATCAAAGCGCATAAATGGCATGATCATTGTCGAGACAGTTGCACGAGATGCACGGGGCGAAATTGTTGCCAGCGCAGTGACAGAAATCAAACAATAAGGATTTGCACTATGAATTCAAACACGATTGCATGTGATGCGCATGATTGGCTGCGATGGATGACTGGACGCACACTCGATGCTGCCGCAACAATCCCAGACGCAGATTTCCGCCGAGATTTTCCAATTGGAATGGGATCTGTGCATGCAACCATCGTGCATCTCGTTGGAGCTGAGCGAATTTGGATTGGTGTGCTTGAGGGCGATGCGACAGTGACAATGCCTCCGACGAGCGAACTGCCAGATATCGCATCGATTCGCGGTGAGTTTGCGAAGGTTCGTGCGCGCTGGGATGGATATCTTGAACGGCTGACACCCGCAGAGTGCGATCGAGTCGTGGTTCGCGTTCGAGACGGAATCGAATATCGTCAAAGAGCCATCGATTCAATCATGCAAGTGCCAACCCACGCGCTTTATCACAATGCGCAGATTTCTTTCATGTTTCGCAGCATGGGTCATACGCTGCCAGATTCCAGTTGGATTCTGTGGGGGCGCCAGCGGATCGCTGGAGCAAAGTAAGTTCTGGAATGTGTTTCCCCCGAAGTGAACTGCTCGGCACCGCCGACTAAGAACCGCACGCTCCCCAATTCGACAGCAGGAAACTGAAGTCGTTTCCGTCAACTGAATTATCGCCGTTGAAATCTGCAGCACAGTCTGTGCAAGTTCCCCATGCACTCAGGAATGAGCTCAGATCAGAACCGTCG
>CAJCCX010000283.1 GCA_903961015.1 uncultured bacterium | reverse complement strand
GGATGACATGATTTGCAAGACGGGCGATGATCGATGGCGATCTGCTGCGACATTGTCGGGACTTCCGATTCGCACCCGACCAGAGATTGTGGTGGAGGCCGCGCCGATTGCGGTGGAAGCCGCGCCGGTTATGGCCGTCGCGCCAATCAAGCAAATTGTTGAAGTGGTTCCTGATCCGCAGATCGAACAAGCGAATCATCGTGCTGAACAATTGCAAAGTGCGTGCGATCAACTCTTGAACGAGCGCGACGAATTTTTGCAGCGAAGCGATGATGCGCGCCGTGAAATTGAACGCGCGAATGTGGAAATTGAACGCGCGCGCGGTGAAATTAGACGGCTGCAAAGCGAGAGCGCCGCGATAATCGGCGAGAGCAACCGCTCACAAATTGAAGTCGATCGATTGACTGCAGCTGTCGAAGCATCACGGGGTGAAATTACACGGCTGCAAAGCGAGAGCGCCGCGATAATCGGCGAGAGCAACCGATCACAAATTGAAATTGATCGATTGACTGCAGCTGTCGAAGCAGCACGCGGTGATGCCGAACGATTTTCTCAGGCAAGCGAGCAGGCTCTAAGCAAGATCGAGAAACTTTCCACTGTGCATGCGAAAGCGTGCGACGAGATCGATCGACTGCAGAGCGAAAACGGCGATATTCTTGCAAGATTTGACGAGCTGACGGCGCAAGCTGCGCAGGGAGCCGTACTGCAAAAAACGATCGATCAACTTCGACAGGAGAACGCCACGCGAAATCAGGCGGCGCGTGAAGCAGACGAAGCGCACGAATCCAAGAGCACGCAGTTGCTTGGGAAAATCCGTGACTTGTCCGAGCAAGTGCGCGTGCGACTCGATCCATCCGTAGGACTCGCATTAGAACAAGCTGTGCGCGAACGCGACGTCGCCCTGCAGCATGTTGAAGAAGCAATCGCAGACCGCGAAGAACTTGTGGCATCCCTCGGACACTCGCAAGATGCGATTCTCGCTGGCGAAGATCTGCGCCGTGCGCTTGAAAAGACAATCGCAACCCTCAAGACGACAGTGACCGAGCATACAGATCAACTGGCGCAAACTCGTGCAGCGGTTGCTGAATCTCGCACGGCATACGCCGCGTTGATGGCGCGAACCGAAATTGCGGAAGCTATCGCAAGCGAGGCGGATCACGCCAAAGCGGAAGCGAAAGCGTGGATCGGTCGAGCCACAGAGCAACGCGATCACGCAATGAAAGAACGCGACGCGGCTCTTGCAGATCGCACCGCAGCTTTGGCGGAGCGCGATTCGACTCGACTTGCTGTTGGTGCAACACAGACCGACTTGGTGAAAGTGCGCCGCGACTTTGACGCTTTGCGAAGCGACTTTGATTCTGCGTGCATCGCACTGACAGAACAGACTGCGCGTGCCGCTGGTCTGGAAAATGCAATCGCCACGATGCGTGCGCAGAATCAGGAATTGACTGCCGAGCGTGATGGGCGAACTGAAGATGTTGCGCACTTGAACGAAGAAATTCAACGTTTGGATCAACAGTTGCAAGAGCAAAATCGTCGTGGCGGCGACCTGGTACAGAAACTTGCGGCAATGGAATTTCTTGCGGCAGAAATGGAAATTGATCGAGACAGTGCGCGAAGTGAAGCGGCTGCGCTTCAGGGCGATCTTGCCACAGCGCGTGAAGCAGTCGCTTTGGAATCTCAACGTCAAGCGGGACTTGAACGAGAACTTGCCGAAGAACGATCGCGAATCGTTGCGCGCGACGAATTGATTTTCCGGGAGTCGTTGCGCAGCGAGCAGCGTGAAACTGAGAACCGAAAACTGAGCGCTGATATTGCGGCCATTCGTGCGGACTTCGATACGCAACTGCGACGCGCAGACGATGCGACTGGCCAGGTGGCAGCAGTTCAACGCGATTTGCAGGAAGCAAAAGTTCTTGTTGCGGCCCAAACCGCAGAGATGGTCAAAGCGCATCAAGAACTTGAAACCCTGACAAACCGCGAACAATCTGCGCGCGCGTCGTTGACAGCTGCGAGCAGAGAGCGCGACGAACTTGCAGCTGCACTCGCCACTGCTCATGCAGCAGTTGCATCCCGCGAACAACAAGTTTCTGCGGAGCGTGGCTTGCGCGATCAAGCCGAAGGGAGTTCGCGACAACTGTTGGCGAGTTATGAAAAATTGGCTGACGACACGGGTCGCCGAATCACTGATCTTGAAATTAAACTTTCTGAAGCTGGGCATGACATGCAGGCGGTCCGTGTTCGCGAAGAACATTTGATCGCATCACTCGCCGAAGCACACGCCCAATCGAAAATTGTCGCACAGAAGATGATGAGCATCGAAGAGCAACGCACTGCGATGACTCGTGACAGAGATTCTCATGCGAAGCGAGCTGGCGCAGAGGCGTCCGCACGCGCAGCAGCCGAAGACAAGATCAACAGCGCAAATGAAAGAGCCAACAAAGCCGAGCGCGAGGCACGAGCAACGCACGAACGATCTGTCCAAGCTGCGATGATCGCACTCAACGGTTCGAAGCAGCGCCTCGATGAGGATTACGCCCAGTCCAGAGCAGAGATTGATGTTCTCGAGCAACTCGTTGCAGAATCCAGCAAGCGACTGATCGCTTCGGGTGGAACGATTCCTGGCGTGCCGCTTCTTCCGCGCGAAGCGTCTGCGAAAGTTGCCGCCGATGCGAAAGCTGCGGCAGAATCAGCGGCTTCACTTGCTGCGCATGTCATGCAAAATGCAGCGCAAAATCCAACGCAGCCTTTGCAGTCTCAGCGAATCGAAACCCCCGTGCGGTCCCCAGCGCCACAAGTCAACTTTCGCATGATCGATGGCGGAGTTGATGACACCGCTCCATCTCGGCCGCAGGCGCCGCGTTCAAGCAGTGTGCAAAACACAACGGGTCGAATGGGTGGACAGCGTGAACGAGTCTCTCAGTCGAACTCGCAGAAATCCTCGTCGTCATCCGACGACGATTCTAGTTCTAGTCCCACTTCTCAAGTCGCAAAGCCGCCGCCAACAAATACTGCGCAGACCAACACGTCGTCGCGCGCAACGGCGCAACCAACATCGGCGCGTCGCACAGTTTCTCAAGCAGCCGTGGACGAAGCATGGCTTGACGATCATTGCGCAGCGGATGTTGCCGAGATTGCGCCCAGAAGCATCGGACTCGTTTCGATCACTGCACTTGGAATTGTCATCACTGCGACCATTTCTGCGCTCCCAGAATTTCACGCACTCGATTTGCGCGCCGCATTCACCCGCATCGCAGGATGGGTGATTGCGGTACCAGCAATCATTGCGATCGTGCAACTCATTACGACTCGATGCGAACCAATTCTCGCTCGTCGAATTCCGACTCTTGCCGCAATCATGCTCTTGATTGCGCCTCTTTCAAATCTTGCCTTCGGATCTGCGCCATGGATTGGCACTTGGCTACTTGCTGCAATCGCCGCATTGCCTTGGATGATGTGTTATGCCGCGTGGCCAGATGCAAGACAAGTGCAAGGATGTCGATCAAATGACCTGATTGTCAGCGCGTTCGCAAGCCGCGCTTCTGCGGCATCGATGATCAGCGGACTTCTTGCGATCATCGGCATTGCAGTGACACTTGTGCCATGGACGCTCAGTTCACTTGCGAATAATTCTGGAGTAATCGCATCCACCGCAATTGCTTCTCCCGTTGGAGGAATCTTTGCGCTGCTGATGGTCGCTTTGATTGTCGCACATCTCACTCAATCGCTTCGATCGCATGCTCCACTTGTTGCGTGGAGCGCACTGGCAGTTTGTGCGACATTCTTCTGTGCATCATGCGCATCGCTTGGAATCGACGGCGCGCTGACAACCATTGCCCCCGCTGCTTGGATCGCGCTCTTCGCAGCATGGTCTGCAATCGCAGCGAGTTCGCTTGCATCGGCGCATTCGCCACGACATATTGCAGCAGCGATAGAAGGAATCATTGAAGATGATGCGCCATCACTTGTCGCACACGAACGAATCAATGCTGCCTGTGTTATGGCGCTGACTGCGCTTCTGCCGATTCTTCCTGCGCTCACATCCTTCCATCTCGTTCGTGGACGATCGCGCCGTGCCGAAAGTCAACTTCGATCTCTGGCCAACTTCGAACTTTGGTTTGCGGTTTTACTTGCGATGAATCTCTTGGTCGCTTTCATTTTTCCCGCGCCAATTGGCGCTTCTGTTTTTCTAGGACTGATCACAGCGCACGCAGCGATTTGTCTCGGTGCTGCGATCACTGTCGGCGCGGATCGCTTCGTCCGATTCCCTTCTCCCGCTGCTCTGCTCGCTCGACCAGGCGGCGGACTCGATCTTCCACTTCCACTCGTGACCGTTCAGCGCACCGCAGAAAATTCTCCGCACAGACCCATTGTGCATCCATGCGGCACAACAACTTGGGGAATCGTCACGCTTGCACTCGGCGCACTCGCAGTCGAAAGTGTCACGCGCAATCCAGCGCTTGCATTCGCGCTGGGACCAATTGTTGGACTTGCGATTTGGCTTCCATCTTTGATCGCCTCGCGTTGCAGACACCAAGACACGCTTGTACTCAGCGGCCTCGCGACAGCGATGGTGGTGATCGTCATCGCCGCCGGATTCATACTTGATACCGCTGTAAATCCAGATGGAATTCCAATGATGGTTGCAATCGCTGGAGCAGCCACTGGTGTCTGGGCCCTATTGGTTGGGTGGGCATTCAAGGGAATGACTCAACTTGCGACACTCGCGCGCGCTTCTGCGCAGATGGAAGTCGACGAAATGGGCGAAACGATTGCGCCAATTGAACATCCACTTGCAGCAAGACGCCGCGAGAGTCTGATGCGACGCGTCGTGATCGGCGCATCTGGAGTGACCGCGGCATCGACATTGATCGCCGCAATTCCAAGTTCGACACCAATCATTCTTTCGCCCCTATTTGTCTGCGGCGCACTCTCATTGTCGCTCGGCACGACGGTTTGGCTGATTGCAAATCTGCGTGATCGCAGCAACCTTATTGCAAACGCTGGCCTCTTGACAACGATGATGGTCGCAAGTTCATTCTTCGCTGCATTACCACTTTTCTTCCGCGCTACAGAACTTGGCGCGCTGGCTGCATTGAGCGCGCTTCCATTTTGCGCCGTTGCCGCCATCTCTGCACTCTTGACCGCGGGAATTATCAATACACTTCGAGAACCAAAGTCATTGATGCACAAGCGCAAGACTGTAACGCGTAAGTCCACACCTACACGACGAAAGACAGGAAGCAACCGAAAGCAACTCGCTTCATGAGCAATATTACAAATGAAATCATCGAACTCGGTCTCATTGCGGCAATCGAACAAGCTGAAAACAGTTGGCGTGAAGGAGGCATACCAATCGGATCAACACTGCTGAATGAAGATGGAGTCATCGTTGCGCGCGGCCACAATCAACGCGTGCAATCTGGCGATCCAACTGCGCATGCCGAAGTCGACTGCGTTCGCAAAGCTGGTCGACGGCGCGATTGGCATCGACTGACGCTGATCTCAACTCTCTCGCCTTGCGCAATGTGTTCAGGCACAACGATCCTCTTCAAGATTCCCCGCGTGATCATCGGCGAGAACAAGACTTTTCTCGGTGCCGAAGATTGGATGCTCAAGTGCGGCATCGTGCTGACCGTGCTCGACGATCCGCGTTGCATCGCATTGATGGAAAGAATGAAACGCGAAAAGCCAGACTTGTGGGCCGAAGACATCGGCGAATAAACGCTCATCCACCCGAGAGCGTTCTTTGCAATCCTTCTGCGAATTGAATCACAGGCTCGTATCCAATCAACACCTTCGCTCGATCAATCGAAGCCATGCTGTCGCGCACATCGCCTTGACGGGTCGGTGCGAATGTCGCCAAAATCTTTGTTCCCAAGACTGCGTTCATCTGATCGAGCAAGTCGAGCAGCGAAAACTTTGAACCGCATCCGATGTTCATCATTTCGCCCTGCAACTTTTGCGTCGATGATCCTGCAAGCAAATTTGCGTGGACTGCATTATCGACATGAGTAAAGTCTCGTGTTTGTTTGCCATCGCCAAAGATCGTCGGAGACAATCCCTGTCGCAAACTTGTTGCGAACTTTGGAATCACAGCGGCATACTGCGAATCTGGTCGCTGCCGCGGCCCGAAGATATTGAAGTATCGCAAGCTGACTGCTGAAAGACCATAACAAATGCTCCATGCGCGGCAGAGATGCTCCCCTTCCAACTTTGTCACCGCATATGGCGAGAGCGGATCGGGCGACATCGTTTCGATCTTTGGAAGCGTGGGAGTGTTTCCATAAGCCGAACTGGACGCGGAATAGACCACGCGACCAACACCGCCATGTCGCGCAGCTTCCAGAACCGCCATCGTTCCAGTTGCGTTTGCTTCTTGAAACTTCATTGGAGTTTCGACAGACGCTGGCACAGATCCGAGCGCTGCAAGATGAAAAACAATTTTCGCACCCTTGACTGCGCTTTGCATCGCTGACGAATCAAGAATGCTTGCCTCGATGAATGTGACGCGTTCAGAACTTCTCTCGATGTTCTCGCGCCGCCCATTGGACAAATTATCGATGACCGTGATCTTTGCACCCAATTGATCAAGTGCAGCAACAATGTGCGAACCGATAAATCCCGCTCCACCTGTAACGCACACTGGACACTCTGCATACGCCGCGCGATGCTGAGAAAGCCAGTGGCCAGCAGTGATCACTATTAGTTTTTCCAGGATTGCTTGAAAGTCTTCAATGCAGCAACAAACTTTTCGTCAAGACCCTTGAAGGACTTCGCAGCGACGAGTTCGTCGCGCAAAGCCTTCTGTGGTCCGCGGAAATAATCAAGCATATTGCTTTCGAACTGACTGACCTTTTCCTTCACAACATCGTCCATGAATCCCTTGGATCCGGCAAACATCGAAAGGCACTGGTCGATCGTGTCGAATGGACTGTATTGACCTTGCTTGAGAAGTTCGACCATGCGTGCGCCGCGCGCAAGTTGGCGCGTCGATGCTTGATCGAGTTCAGTTCCAAGCTGGGCGAATGCTTCCAGTTCTCGGTATGCAGCAAGATCGAGTCGCAGCGATCCAGCGACTTCTTTCATTGCCTTGATCTGCGCAGCTCCACCGACGCGACTGACGGAAATTCCCACGTTGATCGCGGGCCGCACGCCTGCCGAGAAAAGTTCTGGCTGCAAATAAATCTGACCGTCAGTGATGGAAATCACGTTGGTTGGGATGTATGCAGAGACGTCGCCTTCTTGCGTTTCGATGATTGGCAAAGCAGTCAGCGATCCGCCGCCGTTTTCCTTGGAGAGTTTCGTTGATCGCTCAAGCAATCGCGAATGCAGATAGAAAACGTCGCCGGGATATGCCTCGCGACCTGGTGGACGACGAAGCAACAAAGAAAGTTCGCGGTACGCAACGGCCTGCTTCGACAAATCGTCATAAACGCAGAGCACATGCTTTGGTCCGGTATACGAAGGGTCTTTGCCCTTCCACATAAAATATTCGCCCATCGCACATCCGGAGTACGGCGCGATGTATTGCATCGGCGCGGAAGATGCTGCGCCTGCATTGACGACGATGGTGTAATCCATCGCGCCATTTTTCTTCAGCACGTCAACAACACTTGCGACAGTCGAATCTTTCTGACCGACTGCAACATAGATGCACACGACTGCATCGGGAGTTCCCCAATACTGTCGTTGATTGATGATGCAATCCAAGCAGATGGCTGTCTTGCCAGTCTTGCGATCGCCGATGACCAATTCGCGCTGACCACGACCCACGGGAACCATCGCATCGATAGCCTTGATGCCGAACTGCATCGGTTCCTTGACGGGCTGACGCGCTGCGATTCCAGGAGCGACGATGTCAACCTTTCCAGTTTCAGTTGTTCCCAGTGGCGCTCCACCATCGAGCGGCTTGCCCAGCGGATCCACAACGCGTCCAAGAAGCTGCGGACCAACAGGAACTTCCAGAAGTCGTCCAGTCGAACGAACGGTATCGCCTTCGCGAACGCCAGTTGCATCGCCGAAAAGCGCAGCACCGACTGTGTCAGATTCCAAGTTCATCACCTGGCCCATGACCGTTCCACCTTGTGATTCGAATTCAACCAGTTCACCGGACATGACCTTGCCCAGTCCATAAATTCTGGCGATTCCGTCACCGACTTCAACGACCTGTCCGACATCGCTGACTTCCAGCGTGGTGCCGAATTGTTCGATCTCTTGGCGAATGACTGATGCGATTTCGTCTGTCTTGATCTTCATAGTTGTTTCCTCTTAAGAACGAGCTTTAAAAAATAGTTCAGGAGATGAATCTCTTTGAGTCGCTGCGAACAGCCGCGCCTCCAGATTCAATAATGGTTTCTTGCAATCGACGCAGTTGAGTCGCAACTGAACCATCCACAAGTTGGTCTGCGATGCGCAACTTGATTCCACCGATCATGGACTTCTCTGCGTAATAATGAAAAATCGCTTCGCTGCCGATGGTCGCGCGCAACTTCTCGCGCATCAATGTTTCGGTTGCTTCGCCCATCGGTTGACCATCGACCGTATAGACATCGACTTCTGTCTTGCCGAACAATTTCTGAAGAAGCGTGTCGTATGCCTTCCCCATCGAAAGAAGATGACCGAGGCGTCCCTTGTGATTCACAATTCGCACAAATCGATAGATCGCATCGCTGACTCGACCCTTCAGAACACGTTCAATCGTTGCAGTTCGCGCAGCACGAGCAACCGCTGGCGATCCAAGAAATTCTACGAATGCTTTATTTGCACCGATCACTTCGCAGAGTGCATCAAGTTCTTCGCCAATTTCTTGGGCGCGAGAATTGCCGCCTTCTTTCACAGCCAATTCCAACAGTGCGTTGGCGTAGACGGTGGCGATTTTATCAGTGGCAATCATAAAAAACTCAGTTGCGCTTGCTAGAACCTGACATTGTGGACATTCCTGCCATCGACTCTTCGATCATTCGCTTCTGATCTGCGGGATTGATCTCACGCTTCAAAATGCGACCAGCTATGGAAACCGCCAGAGTTGCTGCGTGAGATTCGAGTTCTGCGATGGCTGCACGCCGCGCATTTTCGATTTCTTCGCCTGCGCGTCGAGCACGTTCTGCCAAATCTGCTTCGCTCTTTGCCCGAATCTCGTCACCCATTCGAACCGCTTCGGACTTTGCCTCGCGGATCATTTGAGCAGCTTGTTCAAGCGCTTCAGCGAGTTTCTGTTCGAACTCTTTCTGCTTGGCTGCAGCAACAGCGCGAGCCGCTTCTGCAGATTCGATCTCGTGCAAGATCTTTGCATTGCGATCATCGAGTCCCTTCAGGATTTTCGGCCAGACAAATACCCCAAGCGCAATCGCAACCACCGAAAACACCACGATTGTGGTGATGAACGGCAGCAAGTTGAATGCGAGCGGATCAGTAGAAGCGATCAACATCAGACAATCTCCTCAGAGGTTTCCAAAGGAATTCAAGCCAATGCATGCAATGGCATGCAAACAAAGAAACTCTGTTCGATCACTTGAAGTTGAGGAATCCGGCGACCACAGCGAAAAGTGCAACACCTTCGATGAGAGCAGCGGTCAAAATCATATTGATGAAAATTCGTGTCGCCATCTCAGGCTGACGAGCAATGGACTCGACTGCACTGCCACCGATGCGACCAATTCCAATGGCTGCACCGATTGCCGCGAGACCGCAGGCCAATCCAGCACCGATTGCTTTACCCCAATTCGCAGCAGCGATTTTGGCAATCTCAGCAGCGGCTGGATCCATTGCATCAGCAGCTGATGCGAGGTTGACGAATACGGTTCCGGCGATCAAGGCAAGAGTGAAATGAGCGAGCTTCATGGGTGTCGATTCTCCAGTGGGTTAAGTGCAGTTTTGATACGTGATTCAGGAATGAAACTTGCTGGCGAACATCGCCCGCAAGGGGTGGGCAATATACAGAGTTCTCTTAGTGTGCGGCAGTCGTGACAGAAGCGTCATGACCTTCATCGGTTCCGTGCGCAGAATGACCCTCTTCCTCCTCATGAGCCATCAGGCTGATAAAGACAGCGGTCAAAAACATGAATATAAAGGATTGTAGAACAGCCACGAAAACTTCGAGGAATGTGATCAAAATTGCGCCAATACCGCTGACAATGGTGATGCCGCCGACGGCAAATATGCCCAAGCCCGCCTTGATGGCCATCGCACCGAACATCGTCAAGGTGATCAACAGCGTGTGACCAGCGACCATGTTGGCAAAGAGCCGAATCGCCAAGGCTGCGGGCTTTACAAAGAGGCCGAAAAATTCAACAACGAAGATGATCGGAACGACGAGCCAAAGAAAAATTGAACCGTGAACCAGTTCGTGTCCGCCACACAAATGTTCCAGCCATCCTTTGACTCCGAGTTCTCGGAATCCCTGAAACTGAATGACGATGAACGAGACAAGAGCCAATCCACCCGTCACTGAAATGCTTGCCGTCGCAGCGCCTCCAAAGATTGCAGAGGTTTCATGCTCTGCAATGTCAAATTTCTTACCCATCAATCCATAGATCGCATCTTGGATGTCAACGAATGGGATCAAACCCACTATATTCAGCGCTAAAATGAAGAAAAAGAGCGAAAGCAAGAATGAGAGATATCGCTTGGTCAATCGCTCACCCATCACTGGAATGAGCATCTCATTTCGCAAATAGACGACCACAACTTCAACGAGTGCTGCGAATGAACCAATCGGAATGAAGCGACGATTGCCCATCGCAACAGGACCCGTTGCGATCGACTTTGCGGCCTTGCGCATCAAGAAAAAAAGCACGATTGCGCAACCTATCAGCGTGATCATGCTGAGCATGACTGGTTGATCAAATAATTTGAATCCAAGAATTCCCTTGTCGACAATGTGGCCGATTGGATCTGACTCGCTTGCTAGAAAAACTGACATTCGCCACGCGCCTCAAAGTCGGATGTGTTATTGCCGCGCGTCGCCGACTGCGGCGCGAGGCAAACTGAAGGCAATCATGCCCACTTCAGCAAGAACAACTGCGAAGTAGCACGCCCCCACCGCCACCACAAACTGGCTTTTATCACAGGGGGCTTGGGAGTATAACGCCAGGCTTGCAAGAGGGGTCAGTAGCAGGCGAAAGACCGTTCCCGCAAGCCAGACTGTGATGAGGTCGATCGCAAAACGTGGTCGCCAGGGTGCGGTAATCACCCACCCAAGAAGGGCAACGGGCACCACCGCAACCACGGCTCTTGCAGACATTTGCCAACCTTCCCATCCCCAAAGTGGGGCGCAAATCGACCACAAAATAACGACGAAGGATGCCACTGCGATGGTTCCAAACATTACCTTCAGCCAGGCGATTTTCAGCAGTGGCCCGAGGTTTGAACTGGGCGTAGGGGCAGTTTTGGGGACAGAATTTGCGGCGGACTTTGTATTGGCATCAATCATTGGCCTTTATCTCTGTTCTTCCAATTTTCCTGCAGAACCGGCGGCCTGGGTTTCGTTCCTTTGGATTTGTTCATTCGGTCGAGTGCAGAATTCAACTTTAAAGCGCCGCGAATGAGCGTGTATGTCGCCACTGCCAATCCGCATCCTGTCCCGATGAGTGCACCAATAGTTTCGTCTCCCAGCCATCTTCCAACGATCCAGCCAAAAAAGGCTCCCGCAAGCATTTCTGTGACGAATTGCCAGCCAAGTCCCATCATCTTCCACCCGATGCGCACCTGCGCCTGTTCATCTTGCACGCCCGTGCTAGATGCAGAACCATTCGAAGATGACTTTTTGGAATCCAAGAGTGCATAGTAATGACTCGCGGCGGTGACTCACTGCAGTGAAGCGGTGGCTACTATCCTCTCCCGCTATGTCGATCCCAGACGATCAAATTGTCGATGTCACTCCGAAGCCTCTCACTTTGAGCGAGAGTCTCTTCGTTCCCAGCATCATCAAGGGTCTCGGCACAACTCTGCGACATTTTGTGGAAAATGTCGG
>CAJCCX010000282.1 GCA_903961015.1 uncultured bacterium | reverse complement strand
GGTCTTGCTCCATCGGGTCTTGGTCCTCGTTCGCCATCAGGTGGAGGTCCACGTTCGCCGCCGGGTCTTGGTCCACGTTCGCCATCAGGTGGAGGTCCACGTTCGCCGCCGGGTCTTGGTCCACGTTCGCCATCAGGTGGAGGTCCACGTTCGCCGCCGGGTCTTGGTCCATCGGGTCTTGGTCCACGCTCTCCATCAAGTCGCCGACCGTCATTGGCAGGAAAAAACATTTCAAGCCGAATGACCTCGTTGGTCTTTGGATCGATACACATTTCGATTCGTTCAGCTGGATTTCGTCTGACCTTCTCGTTCGGTGAATTTGCAAGTGCGGGTTCACTCGTTGGAAAACTGGCGCGAATTTGCAAGAGTCCAGTTTGACCACACGCTTCTGCGTCATCGACTTTCACGATGTCATATGAATCATCCAAATCTTCAAGCATTGCTGCCATCGAATCGACGAGCAATGAGCCGTCGGGAGTTTCAACCCAGCGAGGCCACGGAAGGTCGTGATCGGCAATGATCGCCGAACCATCAGGTCGCTGTTCCCATGAAGTCTCTCCATCACGACCGCGAATTTCGGTGCGTCCACCTTGATAATGAATTTCGATTCGCATGTGTTGAGAATCGCGCACATCAAGAGTGGCCAAGATTGGAGGCGGTTGTTCACCATCACGACGAGCTTTCGGCATCAGAACCACTTGATATTGTCGGTCGACACTCTTGCTGGCGACTTTCGCAGCCGAGCGAACAACTGCCGATGCAGAACTTGTCGTTGGCATGACCAAGAGCGAAATTGCAAGCAGAGCAGCGATCGGGAGCGCCCACCACTGCCACTTTTGAATGGAATAATTTCGATTGTTCTGTGACTCGACGGCGCGAAGAACGCGATTGATTCGAGCATCCATCGATTCGGTTGTCTCGGTGAATTTGTGAGTCAGAAGGGCGTCCACGAAACGATCTTCTGGAGCATCGTTCGAATTTGACTCGGATTGATTTGGATTGGTACTCATTATGCTAAGACTCCTTTGCGTTGTAGGCATTCACCTAGAAGTGCGCGCGCTCTCTGAATACGTTTCTTGACAGCTTCTTCTGTCAGGGAGAGATTGACTGCGATGGTTCGAAGTGGCAGTTCCGCGCGATAAACCATTTGAACCATCTGGGAATAATCGGTGGGCAATTTTTCGATGCACTCATCGAGTGTTCCCATTCGCGTTTGGAAAGCTTGCGCATGATCACCGTCAAATGCAACAGAGTGTTCCTCGATCTCTTGCAGCATGGTCGGGTCTGCGACAATCATTCGCCGTCGACCAGCGAAATCCATTGCGACTCTTGATCCAATACCTCGAAGCCATGCGCCAAACGATCGAGTGCGGTCGAAGTCAGCCAAGCGTCGCCACGCAACCATCATCGTTTCTTGAAAAACATCATCGACCATACTTCGGTCGCGAACTACTGCACGAAGAAAAACCAGCAGATGATCTGCGTGGTCTCGAGCGAGGACCTCGAAGACTTCATGTGCGCTGGGTTCCCTTTGGTGTGGTGCCCGTTGGTTCGTCATGTTATGTCTTGGGTGTTGGTGCTTTATGGGGACACGGGAGTTGGATCGTCCAATTCCCGGTCGGTCAATGGCGTGATAAATCGCTCAATAATTGGGGTCAAAACCATCGTGAAAGCGATGACTGTCGTGGCGACTGCGACTTGGGTTGCGGATGCCCAGCCGACGCTGAAAGACGCAGCCGAGAGAACGAAACCGAATTCTCCAGCTTGCGACAGGATGATCCCGAGTCGCCAACTGATGCGATTTGTTATTCCCATAAATCGGCTGAGCGCATACAAACAGAAGACTTTCAGAATCATCACGCATGGGACAAAAATGACAATATTCCAAAGTTGTCCATTGAGGTGATGGCTGTCGATGCTTAATCCCACCGAGACGAAGAAGAGTGACATAAGCAGCGATTGATGTGGGCGAACGATTTGTTCGATTCGTTTGGCAGACGAAGAAGTTGAGAGCGAAACTCCAACGATGAACGCACCGATCGCAGTAGAAAGTCCAACTGAAGTCGCGACCAAAGCCGCACCGAGAACGAAGAACCCAATTAAAAACGAAAGCGAACTCGAATCGCCGCGGCGTTCAAGGGATTCGATGACTCGTGGAGCGATGAATCGGCTGACTGCGATGATGAGCACTATCGCCCCAATAGTGAAAAAGATTGAATCGGCAGAGATGGAAACGTGCGCATCAAGTGACTTCTTTGGATTGAGAATCGGAATGAGCGCTAGAAGAGGAACGACTGCAAGATCCTGCACGATTAAGATCGCGACAGCGGTTCGGCCCATTTTCGAATTCAATTCCCCACGGTTGCGCAGTGTTTGCAGTACGAGCGCAGTCGAGGACATCGCAAGCATAAAACCAGTGATCAGTGCACCTGACCAATATTTTGAGGTTGGCAAAACAAGTGCGGACAAAACAATTCCGGTCAGCACGATTTGCAAAATGCCAAACAGCAAAAGTTTTGGCCATGACTTTCCAATTTTGGCTGGGTGCAATTCGAGTCCGACAAGAAAAAGAAAAAAGATCACTGCGATGTCCGCAATGTTGTTGCTGATTCCGGAAGATTCGATCAGATCGAAACCGCTTGGTCCGATCAGAATTCCGCCTGCGAGAAGGCCAAGAATGCTTCCAAAGTGCATGCGATTTGAAATGACGAGGCAGGGAATCACCAAGATCAACAGCAGGCAGATTTCGCTCAGGAGTTTTTGCATCTCTACGCAAGAAAGTACCTGTTCTTGTAAGAATGGGTCGCACGAGTGCGGTCAGTTCGGTACCGTGCATTGCCATGATGCGAATTCTTGTGACTGGTTTCGAGCCTTTCGGCGGAAGTTCTGTGAATCCCAGTGTGATGTTGGCAAAGGCGATATCACAAGAAGAGTGGCCGGGCGCAATTGTCAGTCATGCGATTCTTCCAGTGATTGGTGGCGAAGGTCCGCAAAGTTGTCGTGCTGCGCTGCGTGAGGCAATTGATTTGAATCACCCGAGCGTTGTTGTGTGCTTTGGAGAGTCAGCCAAAGCAACTCATGTCTGCTTCGAGCGCGTCGCGGTCAATTTGCGTGATGACCGCATTGCTGACAACGCTGGTGTGCAGTGTCAGGATTTGCCAGTTGTGGCAGATGGTCCAGTCGCATATTTTTCATCGTTGCCAGTTCGTGCGATGCGTGACGCATGCGAAGGAGAAGGGATTCCTGCGCTGCTTTCGATGAGTGCGGGAACTTTTCTCTGCAACGAAATTATGTACACGCTTCTGCATGGCATAGAAGTCGGCGAATTTCAAAGCGTGACCTCCGGCGGGTTTATTCACCTCCCACAACTTCCAGAGCAAGCAGCAGAACGAGGTGGTCCCTCGATGCAACTTCGCCACATTCTGGTCGGAGTGCGCGCGAGTTTTTTAACGCTTATTTCGCCGCTGGGGTGACGGTTGTCGGCGTGACGATCCATTGAATGGAGGCATCTGAAAGGTTGATGACGCCACACGCAAGCCCCACTTTTCCCTCTTGAACAAGCGTACGGATCTTCGCACTACGGTTGAGCAATTCGTCCATGCTGAGTTTCGCGTTGGCCGCAATACAAGCAGCGAAGAGTGCTTCTTTGTCGCAGCCAACGCAGGCTTTCGTTGCTGATTGAATTGCGGGGCGAATCTTGCCAAGCAATTGTGGCAGCGCTCCGCCAACTTCCGCTTCAGTCATGCATGCCGACACGGCTCCGCAATGATCGTGTCCAAGGACAACAACTAAAGGCACATTCAGATATTTGACGGCATATTCAATTGATGCGATCGCGTCATCTGAAACGACATTTCCTGCAAGGCTGACAGTAAAAACATCATTGCTCTTCGCCCCAAGCAATTCTCCGTACGGAACTCGAGAGTCAGAGCAACCGACGATGGCAACATACGGACTCTGCCCTAAGAGCAGACCATCTCGGGAACCTGGATTTTTCTCAAGTTGTGCTCGAATCGCTATTTTCGCGTTTTCATCGGCAGCTTGAAAAAAAGCGAATGCTGCAGCTGGGGAAGCGAGCGCTTGCGCGCGTGTGGGAGGTGTGGCCTCAACTTTTTGTGCTGCGATTCCGAAGGCAGCATTCAAGATGACCAGTGTTGCAGCGATCAGGATCAATCGACTGTTGTAGACTTTGTTCATTCAAAAAGATTAATGTGAAAATGGACGTGCTGTCAAATAGACAATCTCTCAAATCAGAAGAACCATCTTGGTTTGATATTCGCGCAATCGTGATGGATGTCGACGGGACTCTGACCGATGGTGGCATTTATCTTGACGATGCTGGAGAGGAGTTCAAACGCTATGACGCTCGAGATGGACTTGGGATTGCGATGTGGCATCGCTCGGGTGGAAAAACTGCAGTCATTACAGGGCGAAAGGGATTGGCTCTCACGCACCGTATGCGGGAACTTCACATCGAAAATATTGAGCAGGGAGCAACTGACAAAGTTGCAGCTCTGAACAGAATCGTCGCGCGCCTTGGTGTGACAGTAGCGCAGTGTGCCTTCGTGGGTGATGACATTCCAGATCTTGCAGTGATGCGCGAGGTTGGAGTCGCCGTTGCGGTCGCAGATGCATCGTGCGAAATTCTTGCAGTTTCGAAGATCATCACGGTTGCCAAGGGCGGTCATGGCGCAATTCGAGAATTGGTCGAGGTCATCCTGCGTGGGCAGGGGAAGTGGGACGCTCTTGTTGCGGCATACTCTGCAAATTCGCCCACTATCATCCATTGATGCAGTCATTGACAACCCATTCAAATTTTCGGCGATCGATTCTGGTGCTTCCTTCACTGGTATTGATTGCAAGTCTCGGCGCATTCTCCGCGCAAGAGAAGACACGACCGATGATCGCCGTAATCCCAAAGGGAACAACGCACGAATTTTGGAAGACGGTGCATGCTGGAGCCCTGAAGGGGGCGTCGGAAAGTGGCGTCGACATTCTTTGGAAGGGACCTGCTCGCGAAGATGATCGCGATGATCAAATCAAAGTTGTCGAGAGTTCGGTTTCTCGCAAAGTGCAGGGAATCGTGATCGCACCGCTCGACGAACAAGCACTTGTGCCGAGCTTGAAAGAAGCGGCGACGGCAAAGATTCCTGTCGTAGTTTTCGATAGCGGAATCAAATGGGATGGCCGCTCTTCGTTTGTTGCGACGGATAATCGGCGTGGGGGAATGTTGGCTGCCGAAGAATTGGGACGAATCCTTGCAGGGAAAGGCAAGGTTGTGATGATGCGTTATATGGAAGGTTCTGCCAGCACGTCTCTGCGCGAGGATGGTTTCTTGAGCACGATGAAGGAAAAATTTCCAGCTATTCAGATTGTGTCGAGCGATCAATATGGTGGCGCAACAGTGGATTCTGCATATCGAGTTGCAGAAAACTTGTTGAATAGATTCGCAGATTTGGACGGACTCTATGCTCCCAACGAATCTACAACATACGCATGCATGAAAGCGTTGACGGATCTGAAGCGAGGAGTCAAAGTGCATCTTGTGGGATTCGATGCGAGCGAAAAGTTGGTTGCTGGTTTGCGCGCGGGATCGATCGATGCGCTTGTCGTGCAGAATCCATTTCGAATGGGCGAACTCGCCGTGACCACGATGGCGAAAGTCATTCGCGGTGAAAGTGTTCCCAAAGATGTCGACACCGGTTGCACTCTGGTGACTCGAACAAATATCGACGAGCCCGCCATCCGCACAGTCCTTGAGCCTCCAATCGCTCAATGGCTGAAAGAGTGATTTCGATTTTCACATGAGTGGCGGTACAAATTTTTCCTCGAACATATTCTCGAAATGAAATCTCCAATCTTTCGACTGACTGGCATCAGCAAGACCTTCGGTGGAGTGCATGCTTTGCGGAAAGTGGATCTTGATCTTGCTGCGGGGGAAATACATGCAATCCTTGGGGAAAATGGTGCAGGGAAAAGCACGCTGCTGCGGATTATGGCTGGGGCGGAAATCTTGGATGCTGGTTCGATGCAGTTGAGCGGGAAGAACTATTTTCCAAGGTCGCCGCGTGCGGCTCGAACCGCAGGAGTTTGTGTCGTCCATCAGGAGCCCGCGATCGCAGAGCATCAGACTGTTGCAGACAACATCAATCTTGGTTGTGAGATTTCCTCGTTTGGAATTATTGATCGAGCAGGGCAGTTGCGCAAAGCGCGACAGGCACTGAAAGCGATTGGTGCAGAAGCGATCGTCGACCCCACCGCACTCGCAAGCACTTTGACATCTGGCACGCGGCAACTTGTCGAAATTGCTCGCGCATTTGTTACGCAACCATCGGTGTTACTTCTCGACGAGCCGACGAGTTCTCTTGGAAGGGTCGAAGCAGATCAACTTTGGGATGCAGTTCGCACAATGGCCAAGTCTGGAGTCGCCGTCGCGCTTGTCTCTCATCGACTTGATGAAGTACGCCGAGTTGCCAATCGTGCGACGATCTTGCGAGATGGCGCAGTTGTGGAAAGTGGCGAACTTTCCATACTTGATGATGATGCGCTTGTGCGAGCGATGTCGGGAAGCGTGGCGAAAGAGTTGCAGGCCCGGAGTGCGCGCACACATGAAAATATTTGTTTTCAAGCTGATTCCTTCGAGATTCGCAGGGGTGAAATTATTGGCATCGGTGGCCTCGTTGGTTCTGGTCGCAGTCGATGGCTTCGTGAATTGGCGTTGAAATCTGGTGCGGCAAGAGTGAGTGAAGATCGCCGCGGCGAGGGCTTTGCGCAATCGCTCTCGATTGCTGAAAATCTGACGCTCCCATTTCTTAGCCGAATGGGTCGATGGGGCATTGTGCTTTCGAGTGAGCAAGCGCGTGTTGCGAACAAGTGGCGCGAGGCGCTTTCGATCAAGTGCACAGATCCGTGGCAGCGCGTCGGCGATCTTTCTGGTGGCAATCAACAGAAGATTGCGATTGCTCGAGTTCTTGAGCAAGGAACTGCGCTCATCTTGGTCGACGAACCAACACGCGGCATTGATGTTTCTGCGAAGGCTGCGATCCACGAGATTCTTCGCCATGCAGCGGATGATGGACATTCAATCGTTGTGGTGTCGAGCGACACGCGCGAATTGCTTGCACTCTGCGATCGCATCGCGGTTATGTTCCGAGGATCACTTGGGGTTTCGAAGGCGACGAATGAGTGGACCGAACATTCGATCGTCGATACTGCGCTTCGAGGTGCAGGAGTGGAGTCCGCAGCATGAGTGCGCCAAATTCTCTCAGCGGTTGGGCACGATGGAATTCAACTTTCAAGCGCTTGCTTGGACCAAGTGCCGCGCTTTGTGCTGTGATTCTGTTCTTTTCCTTGGTTGCGCCGGAGTCGTTTTGTACGTCACAAAATGCGCGAACGCTTTCCGCTCAGTCAGTTGTTGTCGTGCTCGGAGCTATTGGAATGACATTTGTCGTGGTGGGCGGTGGCATTGATCTGTCAATCGGATCTGTGATCGCGCTTTCATCTGTCGCATCTGCGTTGATGGTTCGCGCTGGGTTTAGTTCGGTTACTGCGGCTCTGATTGGATGCGCTGTTGGGTTGATGGTCGGTTGCGTAAATGGATTCTTGGTCGCGTCGGCACGATTGCCAGCATTCATTGCAACTCTGGGAACGATGGGAATTGCGCGTGGTGTTGCGAAGTGGCTTGCGAATCAAAGCACGATCTATCCACCAGAAGATTGGACGAGTTCGTTGATGGCAAAGAATCCTGATCCTGTGTGGTTGCTTCTTGCTCCAGGAGTTTGGATCACCATTGTGATTGCTTTGGCATTTGGATTTGTACTTAGTCGAACTGTGTTTGGTGCGTGGGTGACTTCGATTGGTAGCAACGAATCCGCAGCACGACTCTGCGGCGTGCCAGTCGTGCGCGTTCGATGGACGACTTATGCGCTGTGCGGACTTCTTGCGGGAGTTGCAGGAGTACTGCAATTCCACAGACTCAGCGGTGGTGATCCAACAACAGCAAATGGCAAAGAATTGGAAGTCATCGCAGCGGTTGTGATTGGTGGCGCAGCACTTTCGGGTGGATTTGGAACGGTTGGCGGTTCAATCGTTGGTGCGATATTGATGGCGGCTCTTGCCAATGGATGCAATCTTGTCGATTGGAATTCGCTTGGAAGATGGGGAGTTTCGTCAGAGATGGCGCATGCGCTTTCGGGCTGGTTTGGATCGAGTGGAATTCCGAACTACGTTCAAGAAATTTTAGTCGGCGTGGTCATCGTGATCGCAGCGCTCGCAGATCGGCGGCGTCATAGATAATGCAATCATGATTCCATCACTCATTCTGGTCACATTCATGATTCACACGATGAACACTCAATCAACACCATCGCAGATTCCCATTCCTGCCGTCGTAACAATCGCCGGCGCGCCTGCGGAATTTGGCCCTGTTCCAAGTGCGAGACAGATGCGTTGGCATGCAATGGAATCGTGCATGTTCATTCATTTCGGAGTGAACACATTTACTGGAGCTGAGTGGGGCGGTGGAAAAGAAAATCCAACGCTCTTCAATCCAACAAAGCTGGATTGTCTGCAGTGGGCGAATGCTGCGAAAGATGCTGGACTTCGTGGAATCATTATCACCGCCAAGCATCACGATGGATTTTGTCTTTGGCCATCGGCCGTCACCGAGCATTCGGTCAAGTCCAGCCCGTGGCGCGATGGCAAAGGCGATGTGCTTCGAGAACTTTCCGCTGCATGCCGTGCGGAGGGATTGGCTTTTGGAGTGTATTTATCGCCGTGGGATCGGAATAATCCAAAGTATGGATCGGGAGAGGCATACAACGAATATTTTGCATCGCAATTGAAAGATGTGCTTTCAAATTATGGCGAAGTTTCTGAAGTGTGGTTTGATGGCGCATGTGGCGAAGGCCCAGATGGTCGCAAGCAGGTTTATGATTTTCCAAAGTTCATTGATGTTGTGCGGACCTGCCAACCAGGTGCATGCATCTTCAGTGATGGTGGCCCAGATGTTCGCTGGGTTGGAAATGAAAGCGGATTCGGCAGCGAAACGAATTGGAGCCGAATGAATGCGAAGGAATTTTTCCCAGGGGTGACTGGAAGAAACGACGATCTCGAGCATGGTCAACGCGATGGCACCGATTGGTTGCCTGCCGAAGTTGATGTCAGTATTCGTCCTGGATGGTTTTGGCGTGCAGCGGAAGATGATCGCGTCAAGAGTCCCCAGACTCTGGAGAAAATTTGGTTTGAGAGCGTGGGGCGCGGTTGCAATCTGTTGTTGAATATTCCTGTGGATTCACGCGGATTGGTTGCGCCACAAGAACTGGCCTCGCTGAAAGAGTGGGGCAATCTCCAGCGTGCAATGTTTGCTGTTGATTTCGCTCCCAAAGCAGAAGTTTCTGCAACTTCGACGCGCCTTGCGCCGAGCACGTCAGCGTTTGCAGCAACAAATGTCACCGACGGAAATCCCGCCACGTACTGGGCGACAGATGATGCGGTCACAAGCGGGACATTGGAGTTTCTCTTTCCAAATGCGATTTCGCCCAGCGTTATTCGCATTGAAGAAGCCATCCAACTTGGTCAGCGTGTCGATGCGTTTCATGTTGAGTTGCGTGGCAGCGATGGAGTTTGGCGCAAGTCAGTGCAAGGAACGACCATTGGAGTTCGGCGCATTCTGAGGCTGGAAGGTGAAGGCGTGAATGGTGTGCGTGTTGTTATTGATCAATCGCGCGCATGCCCGTGCATCAGCCGTGTGTCGATTTATTGATTGCAAGATTCAACTTGGTGGTGTGCTGCGGTTGGAATCGAGCCACGGAATCGAGCCACGGAATTGCATAAGTGGTCAGCCGTGAAAAGTCCTCTCGGGGCTCAGACAGTCCTCGGCGACCGACACGATCCGGGTTGCGCAATTTTATTACAAGATGCCGTCGGCCGCCTGCGGAACTCGCCCGAGAGAACTTTCCGACGGCTGGGCACGCAAACAGATTCGCGCAAGCACTGCAGAGTCGAACCTCTGAAATGGGCAACCCGTGTCGTTTTTCGACACTGGTTGCCCATTTCAAGCCGTAGAGCGTGCGAAAGTCGGGGGGCCTGCGGAACTCGCCCGAGAGAACTTTCCAACCCCCTGGGCACGCAAACGAAATCGTGAAGGAATCGGAAAACCTCTGATCCGCTGCAGTATCCGCGGCTCAAAATTTTCCAAGGTTGCTATGCGATCTCGGCTTTAGTGCGATGCTGCAGGAGGCGTCGGTGGAGGATCGCCTTCAGATGAAGTCGTATGCGCTGAACTCGCAGCAATTGGCGATGGTCGCTTGGGTCCAAAGCGTGCGGTCACGGAGAGAATCATCACGAAGAAAACAGGCACAACAAGCTGATCCATCGTCGCCGATCCGATCATTCCACCAAGCACAGTGGTACCAATTGATTGACGACTATTTGCGCCAGCACCAGTTGCGATCGTCAGCGGCAACACGCCAAGCATAAAAGCAATGGCTGTCATCAAGATCGGCCGCAGTCGTTGGTGAGATGCGTTGACAGCGGCATCAATGATGCTCTCGCCAGCGTCGTATCGTGCCTTGGCAAATTCCACAATCAAAATCGCGTTTTTCGCCGCGAGTCCGACGAGCATCACGAGACCAATCTGCGCATAGACATCGAGTGCCTTCCCTCGGATGTGCATCAGAATCAGCGCACCAAGAATCGCGAATGTGACTGCGAGAAGAACATTGAGTGGCAGAACCCAACTTTCATAAAGTGCGGCAAGCAACAAGAAGACCGCACATATTGCCATCGCAAAGATGAATGGTGCATATGCGCCAGACTCGATCTGTTGATAGGTTGTCCCCGTCCATTCATATGTGATTCCATCTGGGAGGGTCGCAGCCGCAACTTCTTCGAGCGCCCTGATCGAATCGCCCGAGCCATAGCCAGGCCCAGTGGATCCGTTGAGCTGGATCGTGTTGTACATGTTGTAACGGGTGGCATTATCGGTTCCAACTTCGAATGCATAGGAGGTGAATGCAGAAACTGGAACCATGCCACCGTCTTTGTTGCGAACATACAGTTTGAAAACATCAGCGAGTTTCATGCGACTTTCCGCATCCGCTTGAATCATGACGTTGTAAACCTGATCGAACTGGTTGTAATTATTAATAAAAGATTGGCCGATCGTTTCTCCGATTGTCTGGAAAACTGTGCCCATATCGAGCCCCAAACTGAAAACTTTTGTTCGGTCAATCGAAAGTTTTATAATTGGGACTTCTGCTTGGAATGGAGTTGTCACCCCAGCAATTTCTGGGCGCTTTTCCAACTCAGCGATTAAGTTGTTTGCTGCAGCGGAGAGCGCTGGATATCCGATGCCGTTGACATCTTCCAATTGAAGCTGCCAACCGGCGACTGTTCCCAGTCCAGGAATTGGTGGAGGTGGGAATGGAAACGCCCCGCCTTGCGGAATTGTCACCAATTTCGGGAATACACGGGTGATGATTGCTCGAGCATTTTCGGTGATCGCATCTCGCTCGTCCCACGGCTTGAGAACCACAATGATAAAACCTGCGTTGGTTGTTGCAACGCCAGTGAGGAAGTTGAAGCCATTGATTTGAATGACATCGACGACCGATGACTCTTCATTGACAATCTTCAAGACTTGCGCGCTGACTTCTTCGGTGCGTTCGAGGCTCGCTCCAGATGGAAGTTGCACCCCGACGAAAAAATATCCTTGATCTTCATTTGGAATGAAAGCAGTTGGTGTTCGTTCGAGCAAGTAGACAACTCCCAATGCTCCAAGAACAAAAGTTAAAGCAATGATCCACCAATGATGCGCAAGCAAGCGAACGAAACGGGAGTAATGCCCAGTGCAATATTCGAATCCTTCGTTGAACATCACGAATGGCTTGAAGGTTGTCTTGTGAGGTTTTTGCAGAAAGAGCGCGCTGAGAGCAGGGGAGAGCGTGAGCGAATTGACCATACTCAGTCCAATACTGAACGCGATCGTCAAAGCGAATTGGTTGTAAAGCTGTCCGGTGATTCCGGGCATGAGTGCTGCAGGAATGAAGACTGCAAGCAACACCGAACTTGTTGCAACAATCGGTCCTGCAACTTCCTTCATCGCCTTTTCGGCAGCGATCGTTCCATTCTCCGCACCCATTTCTAGTTGTCGATAGACATTTTCGACCACGATGATTGAATCGTCGACCACGAGGCCAATCGCAAGGACGAGTCCAAGCAATGTGAGAGTATTGATCGTGAATCCTGCGGCAAGCATGATGGCGAAGGTTCCAATGATGGAGACTGGAATTGCGATCATCGGAATCAGCGTCGCTCGCCAACTTTGCAAGAAGATGAAGATGACGGCAAGGACAAGAAGTCCTGCCTCAACAAGTGTCGCAATCAAATCACTGATCGATGCGGAGACAAATGCGGTGCTGTCATAGGTGACTTGCCACTTTATCCCTGGCGGGAAAAGTGGTTGAAGACGATTCATTTGTTTCTTAACAGCTTCGACGACGGCGTAGGCATTCGCAGATGGCAGTTGATAGATTCCGATTGTTCCCGTGCTTTTGCCGTTGAGCGAAGATGTTGTGTCGTATTGAAAGGCACCTAGTTCTGTTCGACCAATATCGGAAATACGAACGACGGCGCCGTTGTCCCCAGTTCGCACCACAATTGCGGCGAATTCTTCAGCGCTGACCAAGCGGCCCTTTGTGACGAGAGTTAAATCAAATGACGGCGAGCCGACTGTTGGAGAGGATCCGACACTTCCAAGCGATGCTTGTTGGTTCTGATCCTGAACCGCCTTGACGACATCAGGTGGAGTGATTCCCATCGCAGCCATGCGTTGCGGGTCGAGCCAAACGCGCATGGAATATTGAAGAAGACCGAAGATAGTGATTGTGCCAACGCCGTCGACGCGCGACAGAACTGGTTGAACAACGATGTTCGCATAGTTCGAAAGAAACTTGCTGTCGTATGCATCGTTGGTTGATTCGAGCGAGACAACGAGTGTCAAGTTGGAAGATTGCTTGGTGATCGTGACACCGAGCTGTTGTACTTGCTGTGGAAGTTGAGCCGTCGCAGTCTGCACTCTGTTGAGCACATCGACCGCGCCAATATTCAGGTCATATCCGACTTCGAATGTAACGGTGATATTGGATTGACCATTGTTAGTGCTGTTGGATGCCATATAGATCATCCCTTCTGCACCGTTGATTTGTTGTTCGAGCGGCATCGTCACCGAGTTTGCAACGGTCAGCGCATCTGCGCCGTTGTATGTTGCAGAAACTTGCACGGTCGGTGGCACGACATTGGGGAACTGCGAGATCGGTAGCACCACCATAGCGATCGTTCCCGCCATCGCAGTAATGATCGCGATGACGCTTGCGAAGATCGGACGGTGGATGAAGAATCGGACCATGTGTGAATTTCGTGGAGTGAGATCGAGTTATTTTGTTTGAGGAGCAGGAGCAGGCGTAGTTGCAGGCGCAGGCGTTGGCGCAGGCGTTGCATTGGTTGTGTCAATGATCTTCGTCCCAGTTTTCAATCGTTGGATTCCTTCAACCACGATTCGGTCACCAACCTGCGGTCCACTCATAAGTGCCAGCATGTGGCCAAACTTTTTCAAGACTTTGATCTGCACAGTTTCGACCGTGTTGTCGGCTTTGACTCGCCAGACATAAAGATCAGCTTCTCGAGCAAAGACGGATTGTTCAGGGACGACAAGAACGTTCGGTTGCGCTCCCAGATCGACTTCAACATCGGCATAAACTCCTGGTCGGAAAATCAGATTTGGGTTGTCGAATTCAACGCGCAACATGAGTGTTGAGGTTGAAGTCGAAACTTGATTGTCGGCGAAGACAATCTTGCCAATTGCTGAAATAGATTCCGCGCCGTCGAAAGTGACTGAGGCTTGTAAAGCACCTTTCGCCATGAGAGCAGCATATTTTGGCCACTCAGTCGCAGATGGGCTGAACTGTGCCCAGAGTGGATCGATCTGCACCAATGAATTCAGATTTGTGGTGTTTGGATTTCCAACCACTGCACCCTCGAAAAAATTACTTGCACCAAGGAGTCCGACAAATGGACTGGACATTGTGCAATAAGAAAGATTTATCTTTGCAGTCAGCACATTCGCATCGGCGGTCAAGACCTGCCCTTCGGCGACTTCGAAGTTTGCAACGAGCTTGTCAAAGTCCTGCTGACTGATGGCGCTACTTGCCACGAGCGGCGCATTGCGGTCCATTTCTTTCTTGGCATAATCGCGCTGGGCGATTGCTTGAACAAGCGATCCTTCCGATGCAGCGAGAGATGCTTCAAATGGTTTTGGATCGATGCGATAAATCACTTGGCCTGGCTTCGTTGCCGAACCATCAGCGACTTCTTGCTTGAGCAGGAATCCTTCGACTCTTGCATCGATTTCAATGGAACGCGGAGATGCGACAATTCCGGGATAGGACTGTTTCAGCGGAATCGTTTCGGTACGAACCACAGCCGTAGT
>CAJCCX010000281.1 GCA_903961015.1 uncultured bacterium | reverse complement strand
TCAGCTGACCTCACAACGCACTTTGCTGGCAATGTGACGACTGTGGGCGATCAGCTCTTTAACGGTGGTGCTTCGATCGATGCTAATGTGATCTTTACCGCGACCGACACGTTGGCCAATATCACCTTCAACGGTGCAATCAACAGTGCTGCACTCTCGAACTTTGATATGACGGTTGTCGCTGGTGGTAACGTTATTTTCAATGGCAATATTGGAAGTGCCGTGAACGGTCAGTTGGGAACCTTCACCGTTGATTCTGGAAATGACCTTGGTGAGACAATCTCCTTCGGAGAATTCGGCAGCGCGTTCTTCGATCCGACTGTGAACTTTGAAGTGTGGGCCCAATCGGTTCAGCTGAACACCGGTGCGACAAGCACACTTGCCGCACCAGCGACGATTGCAACCATCGCATCACAGAGCGACGTCGGCATCACCTTTGTTGCGGATGCCTTCGCGATGGGTCAAAATCACAAGTTGACTTCCTATGGCGAGATCCAAATCCTTGGGCTGACGCTTCCAAGTGCAACCAGCGTGACTCTTGGCGATGTCAACGCTGTTGGAAACTTCACCGTTAATTCAGGCTCCATCAACTTGCTTGCCCGTACTGGTGGACAGATCTTGACAAACACTGGCGGAACGACCAACGATCCAATGGTGGATATCGTGGTTGGTGGGCAGGTCTTCTTCAGCACTGCCCCAGTGATGACTGGTAGCGGCAAGACCGCAGCATTCTCCAACCCAACTGGAAACGTTGACGGCTCAGGCACGCTTGGCAACTTTGCCAAGACGGTTTATCCATCCGCGATCACGCGATCCCTGCTGACAGGCCTCGGAGGCGAAGTGTTGGATCTCAGCGCGTCTAGCGGCGTGTCTTACACCAACCCAGCTACTTTGGTCCCATCACCAATGCCAATCCTGCCAGCAATTGGAATTCTTGGTAATTCCGATACTCTTGATGAAGCAAAGGACAAAGAGAAGGCAAAGGCTGTCGAGGAAGCCGGTACTAAGAAGACAGCTTCTGAGAGCAACCCAGCGCCAGCCGGGATTCCGGTTGCCTCACGCTGAGTTGGATTTGTGTGAGGTTTGAAGTATGATTGTTTCCCCCATTTGATTCGGTGTCAAAGGGATTGTTCGTCGTCGATACTATAAATCTGTTTTTTACTAAGAAAGTCATTATGAAATTTGTAAACGCATTGCTCGTACCAGCCATGATCGCATCCGTCAGCCTTTCTGCCTCTGCACAAAACGACACCGGTTCCGCTGCAAGCCAAGCTGCTCAGCAAACCCAGTTAGTGAAGCTTTCTAGCATTGAAGGTAAAGCCGCCAATGACGAGTTCACCCGCAATGTCCAAGTGCTTCAGGCGCAGCGCCAGGAAATCGTGAAGCTGAACGAAGCAACGAACGCAGCTCCAGCTGGCAAGGGTCATGATGAACTTCAGGCGCAACTTGATGCGGCAGTCAAGCGCCTTGAAACAGACAACCAGACGATGGTGAAGACTTATGGATATTCGATCCTTCGCAATTATGTTCGCATCCCAGAGAAGAGTGAGATCTTTATCGTTCTGACGCCAGAAGAAATTGCAAAGCAACCAAAGCCAACTGATGGCAGTGATGTTGCAAAGACAATCAAGGTCTGCACCCTTGGCGATGCGCAGGCAAACCAATCTTTCCAGACCACCGTTCAGAATCTTCAGCAGATGCGCCAACAGGCGGCCACATTGAAGGGTCAGTTGGATTCTGCTCCGGATGAGAGCCAGAAGAATTATCTTCAAGGTCAGTTCGATCTTCTCTTGAAGCAACTGAATGATGCGAATGCTGTTGCGACAAAGTCGTACGCGTTCAATCTCAATCGCCAATATGTGATGTCGATCGACAAGTCGACGCTGTATATCGCTGCGACTCCAGAAGAGGCCGCGAAGGCAGCGGCATCGGCAGCAGCACCTGCGGCGAAGTGAAATCCTGCGCCAGCCCCCTAATAGGGCGTGTTGGCAGGGTTTGTTGGTCGATCTCAGAAACTATAACCGGCGAATGCGTCTTAGCGCATTCGCCGGTTATTTTAAAATCGCAAAGTTTTTTGCTTTTTGAATTGACTGTGATAAATTGAGATATTGGGTTGGGGTCTAGTGTTGAGGTCTAGGGCTGGGGCATTCACATCGAAGGATTTAAAGTATGAAAAATTGTCTATCTCTATTGGTTTTAACTGGAACATTCTTGATCGTCTCGCCTTCTGCATTTGCGCAGAATTATGAGATGCCGATTTCGGGGTCATCGTCACTCACTTTGAGCGTAGGGATCGATCTTCCTTTCAGTGGAACCCTGAAAGGGAATTATGTTGTCAAGACAAATCCAACCGGCACGAAAACCATCCCGGGATATTTTGGCGGCAGCGGAAATAATCCGATCAACTATTCCGCGACAGCTGGTGGCGAACTTGTCATAGACACGAATCCAACTGGTTCGTTTGTCTTGCATTCGATTGCAGGCATGGGTGGATACATCAGTGATTACTCATCGGATCTTCTTGGTGGTAACGCAGGGGACATCGATGTTGGAGTTGTTTTTCAGTACAGCACATTCCACACGCAAAATCCGACCGCGATTTATCCTGGGGGATTTTCTCTGCCGATTCCTCTGGGTGGTGGCGGGATTTCTCAGATGACTATGGTGCAGAATGGCCCAGCCCCGATCATCATGATGACTTCGCTTAGTGGTGGTGTTCGCATTTTCACTGCGGCCATTCCTGTCACATTGACAATCACCGCGGACTTCTTTCAGATTCCGCTGCAAGCGATCGATGTTCCTGCAATCATTCCAATTCAGGGTGAATGCGTCTTCTCTGGTCCAAACGATATAACGATGACCGCATCATTCAACTTCATGGATGAATTCCCATTGCCTGCTGCTCCTGGATTCACCGATCAACCTGTCGATCTACCAACGATTCTCCCTCCTGGTGGCACAGCACATTTGCTCTTGTCTGGCGTCTTTGCCAAGGGTTCCATCGCTCTGGGAGCTGGATCGGAGATTGACTCGCAAGGTGATCGGGTCAGTCCTCAATTCGATTTGACCGATGATGGTGTTGTCACCGGTCCTGATTTTGGCTTCATGCTGATGCTGTGGGGAAGCGCTGATGCGCCATTTATTGACTTCAACCATGATGGGAAGATTGGCGGAATTGATCTTGGAATGATGATCGGCGCTTGGACG
>CAJCCX010000280.1 GCA_903961015.1 uncultured bacterium | reverse complement strand
TTCGCGAGATCGGCTTCCGAGAGCTCCCCAGCGGCCAGGGCGAGAAACGATGCCGCTGCGTCGACCTCGGTCGCAGTCATCCGCACGCCATTCAACTCCACGAACAAGAACGACGCGATCAGCGCAATCCGCTTGTTGCCATCATGAAATGGATGATTCTTTGCGATCCCAAAAGCGAGCGCTGCAGCGAGGTCGTAGACGTTCGAATCAACTTTATAGCCTGCCTTGTTTTTGCAGCGGTTAAGCGCAGAATCCAGTAGGCCTCGATCGCGAATTCCCGCAAGACCACCATGCTCGGCGAGGGACTCCATATGCAGAGCCTCGACAACACTTTGTAAAACGAAGCGCCAAGAACGAATAGTTTGCGACGAAACTGTGGCTGCCTTTGATGTCTTGCGGCTCGTCTTGCGAGCGGGTTTGCCAGTGATCTTGCGAGTGGTCTTGCGAGGCATTATTGCGCCAATTTCCGAAGCGCACTTCGGTATCGACGAGCGATAGAGCGACCCGCCTTCAGTTCGGCCTCAAGCGCCGGGTCGTACGGAGTCAATTCGATTCCCCTGGGAGTCTCGACAACATGCAACTGGTCGCCGCGAGCAATACGCAAGCGGACGACAAGTTCCTTCGGCAAGATAATTCCGACCGAATTTCCTACGGCTGTGACTCGAATAGCACTCATAAAAAAAGTATAACGATTGTTTTACACAAGTCAAGTTGAAGTGCACCAGAAATTTCGTGACAGCGAGGATGCGAAGCAGTGATTCCTCGCGTTTCATGCAACTCCGCAACGCGAGAATTTCTTATGAATGCCGTAAGAACGGAAATGAGCTGCTCGGTTTATGCACCTCGAGTAATCGCAGTCGGCGCCCCCCGCTATTCGGGGCCACCCTTGACAATGCATTCGCATCCCTGCGCCTTACACCAAAGTCGATACACGTTGAGAACATTTGGGCGAATCCGAGTGACGGGCAACTTGAGAAATCCCTGCTTCTGTGCCGCCTCAAAGAGAATCCGCTCTTTCTGCGTGAGTCGATGGCCAATGTTGCGGCTACCTATCTTTGCGCGCGTAGGCATGCCACGGCTGAGCCGCTCCACATCATCTTTATCTGGTCGAGTCATTGTTGAAATTATAACTTCGTGCGCGGCGCCTTTGAAAAAAATAACAGACAAACTTGGATTCAAAAATTCAATCATCAAGCCTTCAACATGAGGCATAGAGTAATCACGAAAGGTTTCCTGGCAGAAACAGGAAAGGGTTCTTCATGCAATTGGTGTGGATCAAACGCGATTTACGAACGCAGGATCACGCTCCGCTCGCGGCGGCGCAGGAGTCGAATCAGCCCTACCGCGTCATTTTTATATTTGAGCCAAGTTTGATGTCGCACCCGGACTGCTCGCTGCGTCATTTGCGTTTTCAGTGGCAATCGATTCTTGACATGCAAAGTCGTTTGGCATGCGTGGGGCGGACGGTCGATGTCTTTTGGGGCGAAGCCGATGCGGTTTTTGGTTGGTTGATGGAAAAGTATTCAGTTTCAAAAGTGTTGTCGTATCAGGAATCGGGCATTCAAAAAACATTCACTCGTGATCAGGCCATGCACAAGATTTTCGCGTCCCGTCGCGTGCAGTGGACGGAGTTTGAGCGCAACGGAGTCTTCAGAGGCATCAAAGATCGAGTGTCTTGGGACAAGCGATGGGTTGAGGTCAGGAGTCGGCCAGTGATTGTGAATGACTATCAACAAGCCACGGATTCACAGCGAGAAGTCTTGTCTCATCCGTTCGCGCCGCCATTGAAAATGATTCAGGAGTGGAATACGCCGACGGCGGGCATGCAGGTTGGCGGCGAAACATTGGCGCGGCAATATCTGCAGGGTTTCTTAGCCGAGCGCCATAAGACCTATCACTTTCATATTTCGAAACCGTTGCTCAGCAGGAAGTCGTGCAGCCGAATGTCGGTGTATCTCGCCTGGGGAAATATGTCCATCAAGCAGGTCTATCAGGCGGCGAAGTCATGGCCCAAG
>CAJCCX010000279.1 GCA_903961015.1 uncultured bacterium | reverse complement strand
TCGTTGCTCTATGCCAGAATCTGTTTGATCACGTCACCCTTGACGTCGGTCAGTCGATAGTCGCGCCCTTGTGCTCGATAGACAAGTCCTTTGTGATCCATCCCAAGCAAGTGCAACATAGTCGCGTGTAAATCGTGGACTTCGACGGGGTTTTCGACGATGTTGTACGAATAATCGTCGGTCTTTCCATACGAGATTCCAGGCTTCACTCCGCCGCCTGCAAGCCAAAGACTAAAGCAGCGCGGATGATGATCGCGACCATAATTTGTTTTCGTCAACATGCCTTGGCTGTATGCCGTTCGTCCGAATTCGCCAGACCAGAGAACAAGCGTCTCGTCCAGAAGTCCCAGTCGCTTGAGATCCTTGATCAGCGCAGCTTGCGGCTGATCAACATCTTTGCACTGCGCGCGCAATTCGTTTGGAAGATTACCATGCTGATCCCATCCACGCATATAAAGTTGAATGAATCGAACATCCCGCTGAGCAAGTCGTCGCGCCATCAAACAATTTGCGGCGAAACTCCCTGGAGTTCGAACATCGGGTCCATACATTTCGAGTGTCTGCGCAGACTCGTCGCTGAAGTCGGTCAATTCTGGAACAGACATCTGCATCCGATACGCCATTTCAAACTGCGAAATGCGAGCCTGTACTTCGGGATCAAGACTCGTTGCAAATTCTTCTTGATTGATTTCTCCAACGAGATCAAGCATGCGTCGGCGATCTTCGCGCGTGACTCCATCGGGATCGCGCAGATACAGCACAGCATCACGCCCTGCGCGAAGTCTGCACCCTTGATGTTCACTTGGAAGAAATCCACTCCCCCAAAAACGCGCAGAAAGAGCCTGCATATTGCCTTTTCCTTGCGTGATCATGACCACGAAAGACGGCATATTTTTATTCCCGCTCCCCAAACCATAACTCATCCACGAACCGAATGATGGACGCCCAGGTTGTTCGCTGCCAGTTTGGAAAAAGGTAATACCTGGTTCGTGATTGATCGCCTGCGTGTGCATCGAGTGGATGAAGCAGATTTCCTTTGCAACCGAACCGGTATACGGCAGCAGTTCCGAAAGCATCATGCCGCGTTCGTTGTTTTCGTGTCGATCGAATCGAAAGATGGTCGGGGCAACTGGGAAACTTGTCTGGCCACTTGTCATCGTGGTGATGCGTTGTCCATTCCGAATCGAAGATGGAAGTTCTTTATTGAATTGATCAACGAGATGTGGTTTATAGTCATACAAATCAAGTTGACTCGGCGCACCTTCCATATGCATATAGATGACGCGCTTCGCTTTGGGCGCATAGTGCGGCAAGTTTGCAAGCACACTTTTCGCATCTGTTGCAATAGGTGCGGCACTTGCAGCGCGTGAACCCATCAACTGTGCAAGTGCAACTCCACCTAAGCCAGCACCGAGTGATCCAGCGACAGAACCAAAGAATCTCCGTCGTGTGAGATTGAGAAGATATTCTTCGAGCGCATCTGCGGATCCTTCGCGCGCTGCTGGATTGTGTGGTCGTGGGCTCATATGGTTCAGTCCTTTACTAAGGTCGCATCACTTGAAAGTATGGCATTGGCGAGCAAGGTCCATGCGGCAAGTTCGCGAGAATCTATGTTTTCAGGCTGTGGAGAAATGCCAGCCGAGACGAATTTGGCTGCATCATCTTTGGAATTTTCGTATCGAGTTCGGTTTGCTTGCAGCGCGCTGTTCAATCGCGCAAATGTTGCGGCGGATGGAATCTGCCCTGTGCATCGTTCGAATAGATCGTTCAAACGTTCAATATCCGTCTGGCGTTCACGAATGACCCTCATCGCAACATTGCGCGCTGCTTCCACAAACTGTTCATCGTTCCACAAGACGAGCGCTTGCAGTGGCGTATTCGTAGTCGTCCGACGCGTAACGCAATACTCGCGTGTCGGCGCATCGAATGTCAACAAGGACGGCGGGGGAACTGCGCGCTTCCAATATGTATAAAGACTGCGTCGCCATAATTCGTCGTTCTTTCCTCGAACATATTCGCGCGTATTTGACGATGGCATTGCAACTTCTTGCCAAAGCCCATCAGGCTGATACGACTTAACACTTGCACCGCCGACGCGTTCATCAAGCAACCCACTGACATAGAGCGCTTGATCACGAATCTGTTCTGCGGCGAGGCGTTGTCTTGGATACCACGAAAGAAGTCGATCATCTGGATCAAACGCTGCGACTTCTGGGCGGACATGCGAAGACTGTGCATAGGCTTGGGTGTTGAGCATTAGACGAATCATGTGCTGAATATCCCAACCACTCTCGCGAAATTCGACAGCGAGCCAATCAAGCAATTCAGGATGTGTCGGCCACTCGCCTTGAAATCCAAAGTCGTTTTCGGTGCGAACGATTCCGCGCCCAAAGAATTGTTCCCAGAGTCGATTGATGGCAACGCGCGAAGTGAGCGTGTTTTGCGGTGAAACCAACCACTGCGCCAATCCAAGTCGATTCTTGGGTTGATCTTCACTCAAAGTTCCAAACACTTTCGGAATCGCCCGAGTCACCGGACGATTGCGATCGACTTGGTCGTAGATGCCACGCTTGAGTACGAAAGTTTCTCGCTCCATCGACTTTTCCATCATCACCATCGTGTGAGGGATCTGCGACTTAATCATCTCTTGAGATTTCAGAGCGGTCTCTAGCTTGCGAATGATTTCTCGAAAGCGCGGTGAGGTTGTCATCCGCCAAGCATCACGAGCAACGGCAAGACTTTCTGGGCGAACTGAAGATGCGGGCAAGAGCAACGGAACCATTGCGCGTGCGAGAATTCCATCCTTCGCAATTGCACGGTGATAGAACCCTCCAGGTCCTCCAGTATTGACGATTTTGCACACAAGAATATTTTCGCCAGCTCGCAGCGGAATCTTGACGCGTTCCTGATCTGCTCCAATGGATCGATCGATGCGCGCTTCGTGGACTTTCACTCCGTTGACATAGATCACAATCCCGTCGTCGCTGCCCAGCGAAAGTTCGAGTTCGCGGGCTGTTGGAGAAAAGATCTGGCGAGAAAGAAATTCGCTGCCTGCACCTTGCGCAAGTCCAATCTTTTCTGCTTCAACAATTCCTGGTCCATAGCGCAAACTATATTCACCCCATTTTTCATTGGGATTAAAGCTCGTCGAAGATTCAGGACCCCGAATGACCTCGTAAGGGTTCTCGCCCAATTCAGTGGGCCACGGTCCTGCGATGTACCACGCACTTGTGGTGTCGGGAAGTTTTTCCATAAACAATCCGCTGGCATTCGCCAGTGAAATTGCTACACGTCCAAACGAATGTTGGTCATACGGAGATTCGTATCCAAGCGTCACACGAAGTCGTGTTCCGCCTACAAATCCAAATGGTTCTGTTGATGCGAATAGAGCAACTCGTCCGCCAGGTTTATGGTGCGCATCGACTGCCCAGACGCGACCGTCTTTGGCAGTGAGCGCATTTGTCACGCGATAATCTTCGTCAGGTTGTTCGACATCCGCCCACGCCCAATCAAGTTTCACCTTGCGAGTTTGTGTCGGATCAATTTTTGAAATCGCTTCGACTTCGATCGAATCCAAGATTGCATTTCCATTTTGTGCGCGGCCGACTCGCCCATGTGGCAGGGATGCATCAACCATCGCATTCAGTGCAACCAATCGAAGATCGGTGGCGTCAGTTTCCAATGTCAGAATATGTTCGTCGTCGGGGGGAGTGATGCCGCTGGCAAGTACCGAACCGTCTGGTTGAATCGTCATGGTCGATCCGTGCGTCGACTCTGCGGCAACGATGGGCGCCGTCACCCATTCAATTTCTTTTGGAGATACAAAATCGGCTCGATAATTGTCGAATTCTTGTGCTTCCTCTGGAGTTGGTTGATCTCGTTCTGCAGTCAACGCCACGAGAGTTTGTTTGACATCTTCAAGTTGCTTCGTCTGTTCTGGTGTCGGCACATCGATCGAAGGCTCGAGTGATCGATATGCATCTGTCGACTGCGCATAGATGCCAGGCTCTTCATTGGAATTGAAGAACGCAATCATTCCGTAAAAATCTTCACTCGTGATCGGATCGAATTTGTGATCGTGGCATCTTGCGCATTGCACGCTGAGTCCCATGAATGCAGCACCAGTGGTCGCCACTCGATCAACAGCGTATTCCAATAAATATTCTTCGTTGATTGCGCCGCCTTCGTCGCTTGTGACATGATTGCGATTGAATCCGCTGGCAATGATCTGCGCGGAAGTCGCGCTTGGGATCAAATCACCCGCAAGTTGTTCGATGATGAATTGGTCGTATGGCTTGTTGTCTTTGAAAGCATTGATGACCCAATCTCTCCAAAGCCAAATCGATCTTCCTGCATCCATATGAATGCCGCTTGTATCTGCATATCTTGCAATATCGAGCCACGGTACGGCCATGCGTTCTGCGTATCGCGAGCGATAGGGTTCCTGCGACATCAATCGATCGATTAACTTTGCGCGCGCGTCTGGACTGGCATCACGCACGAACGATTCGATTTCCTCAGGCGTCGGTGGCAGACCTGTGAGATCTAGAAAAATTCTCCGAACAAGAGTTGTGCGTTCGGCGGGGGGGCTTGGGCCAACGCCTGCTTTTTCCATGCGGGCAAGCAAGAATCTATCAATCTCGTTTTCCGACCACTGCGTATTTTTTAGAGTCGCAGGCATCGGTCGCGTTGGTGCCGTGAATGCCCAGTGTGATTCATATTGAGCACCATCATCAATCCATCGCCGAATGATTTCCCGTTGAGCAGCGTCGAGCGAATGCTTCGTGCTGTCGGGAGGGGGCATCATGAACTTTGGATCATCGGAAGTGATTCGCTGCAAAAGCTTGCTCGCCTGAGCATTGCCCGCAACGATTGCAGCTCCTTCAGGCCGTGCCTTGGTCGCTTCCTCAAAGCTGTCGAGTCTCAAGTCCGCATGTCGCTTTTCTTTGTCGGGACCATGGCAGATGAAGCACCGATCCGAAAGAATCGGGCGAACATCTCTTCCGTATCGAATGGTCTCAAGAGGCAGAGCGCTCAGCGGCGTAGGCAAAATAAAAATAGCGAGAACGATTCCCGCAACAACCAATCCAAAGATGGTCAAGCGATTTCGCAACATCAATCAAAAGTATATGAAGTGAAGCCCAGATTTTTCGTTGCCAAGTTGGGTTTTCAGAGTCGGCTGGAGGATTCAGTGCGGTTCAGTGACTCGCGCATCAAAGTATGCGCGCTCTGTGCATAAAATCCTTTCAGAATTTCATTGGGAAGCGCAATTCCACGAAGCAGAGGCGAATCCTTGGGAGTGAAGGCCACAGGATCGACCATCGCCAAGTCTGGATCTGCGATGGGGCTTGGGCCGGACCAGTTTGTTTCCCAAAGGGTCCTGAGTGCCCAATATCTGCTTGCATAGAGGTCAAATGCGCTCTGTGCGGAATTGGCCTTCGCATCCATTTCGAATTTTGTTGATTCATCCACTAAGTGTGCATCACTTGTGACGATGTCGGATCCGAACAATAATCTTCCAGTCCATCGCTGAAAAAAAGAAAGCACATCTTCGCGTGGATGCTTCGAGATTTCTCGCACGATCCATTTTGTCGCGCTTGTGTCGAGCGAAAGATTCGGATGTCGAGTCAGCAAGCCAGAGAGAAATTCCAGATCCTCTGGCCATCCACCCATGTGTGCGGCGATCCATCGAGTTGGAAAACGATCAAGCATTCGTTCGAGTGGTTCGTATTGCGAAGCCTTCGTTCCATATCGGGAGTGATCTGAATAGCGGGTTGCGAACCATGTGTCTGGATCGGCAACATGCACCATGAATGTCATGCCTAAGTCGTACGCCATTTGCATCGCAGCGATTCGATTTGGATTATCGAGTTTCATGAGATTTGGTTCGCCAACTTCTGTGCCGATGTCAACGCCGCGCGGAGCTGCCCAGAACTTTGCGATGCGTGCGCCTCGCGCGTAAAATTCTTGGATGCGCTTTGCATAGCCCACGCCATGCGTCTGTTTGGGATCTTTGTCTCGCCAATTCGGTACGGCAATAAAGTGAATTCGATCTGCGAAAATTTCTCGCAATCCATCAATCTGCTCGATGGTTGATGTCATGCTCCAAATCTCTGCAATTCCATAGCAATCCATCGCTTCTCGAAGAATGGGTGCGGCAGTCAACCCGCCAACATGCGAATGCGCATCGATGATTGGCACGATGGGCGAGCCGAGCTTGCCAGCTTCGATGCGATAATCAAGATCGAAAAGATTCGAGTCATTCATCACAGGACGATGTTAGTCCTTCAGCGGCCCGAAGGACGGCGGCTCTTCGAAGTGTCGCGTTGACGAATCGAATCACTTGGCTTGGGACTCGTTGCAGTCGTCTTCATGCTGCGTTTACGCGCTTTGAGATGTGCACGCACAACTCCAGATCGTGGCGACTTTAATTTTGGTTGCTCAACCAATCCTGCATGATGCACCATGCCGATATACACCTCATAATCCGCTTCGATATCAAGATGTCGAACGAGTTCGCATGCGATGTATCCAAGCGCGCGTAACGGCACAGGAGATCCACCAGGTACAACGAGATTTGGAATCGTTAAAAAAGCATCAATTCCTTGATCGGGCGCTGTTGCAAAAATTTTCGTTGTGACGCGATCATCTTTTGCAAGAACACAGATTGCAAAGTTTCTACTGTCGCGAATAATTGGAGAAAGCGGTTGACCTTTTTCCATTGCAACGAGCAACATTGGTGGATGCATTGCAACTTGTTGAACGCATCGAACGATGACGCCGCTTCGAAGTTCGCCAAAAGCAGATGTCAGTAAAAATGAAGTTGCAGGAACAAGATTGAGTACGTGTTCGACGGTAAGACGATTTGCGGCCGGTCGGTCAGTCTGCATAAGTTTGTCTCAATTCCAAAATAATTTACGCCTCGGGCAAACTATACGACCAAATTTGCATTTGTCCACAAATCTTTGCTTATCAATACTTTACATCATAAAATATTGGACTGAAAAAGTTCTCGGACCTTAAAACAGTGGTCGTTGTGTCGCCAAAAACATTAATTTTGTCGAAAAGTGTTGCATTGTGGGGCACTGTGGGTATATTAATTGCATCTTCCACATGGACCAAACTCATGCTCTTCCTCGGCGAATACGAACACAGTCTCGACTCAAAGCAGCGCCTCGCAATTCCCAGCGAATTGCGAGAGGTCTTGAATCCTGCAGTGAACGGAGACTCGTTCGTCGCAGTGCCTGGGCCCGACGAGGTCCTCACACTTTGGCCGAATCAAACATTCGAGAAACTCGCAATGGGACATGGCGGGTCATTGATCGGAGACGAGGTTCTTCGGCGATTCGAACAAGAATTCTTCAGCCAAGCTGCACGATGTCCTCTGGATTCAGCCGGGAGAGTGCGCATTCCGGATCGACTCTTAACGAGATTCGGATTGGCTGGACCAGTTGTCATCTTGGGAGTTCGAGATCACTTGGAATTGATTGCATCAGCGACATGGAAGGCTCAACAGAAGCAACGGAATTCTTCTGCGAGCGAACTGTGGCGTCAAGCCAATCAACTCATGAATGCACGGTCGAGTGGAACAAGGTGATGGATCGCCTGAACCACTTTTCAATCGCTACGACACGGACGTTGTAGCGCACGGACAAATCTCGATTCGCGCATGGATGCGCGAGTCGAGCGAAAAAACGGGTCATGGATGATCCGCAAGGGTCGTACGGTCTAGCCAGGAAGGCACTTCCGTACGAATAGTCGAGTTGGATTCGTTCAACTCGCTTATTATCGTCGCCCCCCGCGTCACTGGCCCGACGCGGGGGCTTTTTTTTTGCGCCGATAACGGTGTTTTTTTTCATTTTGTGAATTGAAGATAGGAAAGCGTCCGAACGAGATATACCCTTCAAGAAGGTCAGACGCTTGGTCGATGAAAGTCATCCAAGGATTCGCATGGAGAACGCACGGTGCGTTCGAGGCGAGCTGAGCAAGTCGGTGGGTGAATCCCACCGTTGTTGGGCAGGAGGTCCGCGCACTATGTTGGTCATTACACGACGTGAAGGTGAAGAAGTCGTTATCGGGAATCCAGCGTCCCCGATAGGAATTGTTCGCATCGCTTCGATCAAAGGTGATCGTGTGCGCATTGCATTCGAGTTCCCGCGCGAAGTCGCAGTCCACCGCAAAGAAGTTGCAGAGCAAATTCTTGCTGGAGCCGTTGATCCGACTAAGAATGTCATCGGTAAGATTCGCCCGGCTGAGGGTGGAGCGTAATTTTTGTTTTCACGCTGAAACTATTTTTGTAAACGAACGCGTCACTTCAAAGCGCGAACTTCAGTTCAGAGCGCGAACTTCTAGGATTTCAGGAATTCGCTCTCGCAATTGTTTGGCGATTCCAGATTGCAAGGTCATGTTGCTCGACGGGCAACCGACGCAGGCTCCATGAAAGCGAACATCGACAATTCCATCATGCACTGCCACCACTTCCACATCGCCTCCGTCTGCTTGAATATCTGGGCGTATGAGATCGACAACCGCTCGAACTTGAAAAAGCAGGTCATTCGATGAAGGTTCACCCTTCTTCTTCTTTTGAGATTGGGACTCGGGCACTCGCTGAGTCTATTCGACTTTTTCTATAATGAACTTATGAATCGCGCTGATCCATGCCGTCTGGGCCGAATGACTGTGACGCTTGGAATTGCATGCGTTTCGGTGTCGATCCTCGCAGCGGTTGGCGGATGCGCCGCGACGCCTGCGGGCGACCCACTGAAATCTCTCAGTCGGACGGATCTCGTTCCAGCCCGCCAGGTTGCGGCGATGGAAATTCTTGATTCCAACCCGACGGCCCCTGAATATCTCAAAGCCCTGAGAAAAATACTGGTCCAGACCGGCTTCGTGCGCGAGTTGCGCGATGAAGCATGGAATCGTTTGATGAAGTACGACCTCGCGGGATTGAAGACGTCGCTCGAATTGAATCTGCCGAAGATGCAGATGTATGAATGGCGCACGGAAGTTTGCAAGCGCATTGGCGAGCTCGATTGGAAAGACATGACGCCAACACTTGTGCGCGCATGGGCGGTGGTCTTGCCGATTCTTGGAATGAATCTGATGGAGCGACCGGAATATCTGGCGCTGGTGAAGTTGTATGGGAAAGACCGCGTTCCAGAAGTGCTCTTTGATTTATTACTCACCAGTGATCCAGTGAAAGAAGCGAACTTGCGAAGTCGAAGTTGGGAATTGCTGCTTGCGATAGGCGAGCGCGACCGAATTCTTGCGCTGCTTGCGGACGAGAAAATTGCGACGACCGACTCGTTCATTTTGGATATGCGCAGGTCTGCAAGTGATCTGCAAATCGTGCCAAGAAATCGAGAGGAAATTCTTTGGATGCGCGCACTGCGAGCGCCCACGAAACGAAAATTCTGGGATGAAGCGCGTTCAGCGGCAGCGAAGTTGTCGGCAGATATTCGGGCCAACCTCGAGCCCAGAGATCTGGCAATCATTGTCGCGGCAGCGAAGTATCAACCAGAACTCCTTGCTCAATCACGCGACGAATTGTTTGATGAAATTTCGTTGAGATTATCGAAGGAAAAAGATCGTAGATATACAGCAAGTTTTGAAGGATTTGGCGCGCAACTTCCAGAAACGCCGCGTGGACATGCGAAGGAAATGAAATGGGGAGATTGCGCCGCTGTACTTATTGCATTGCAGGCACTGCAAGAACCCGCCATTCGCGCTCATGTGTTTGACATTGCAGACAGGGATCTTGCAGATCGAATGACTGAGTATGGCGGATTGATGCGGTTGGACGATCAAGGTCGTTTTGAACTGGTCGAGTATCCCCCGCAAAATCGAGGCAGTGATGTGAAATTCGAAGCGTCAAATGCAATGTTTGACCAAGGCTATGACGCACTCTTTCACTTTCACAATCATGCGCAAGCCTATGACAACCAGCGATATGCAGGACCGCATTTCGGCGACTTCAATTATTCCGATGCGACGGGAGTGAATGGTCTGGTCTTTACTTTCATCGATCGCAATACGATCAACGCAGACTTCTATCGTCGTGGGCAAGTCGTCATCGACTTAGGGACAATCCCTCGCCCGGAGAAATAAACAGATGCGCTTTTCCAAGATGCATGGCATTGGCAATGACTACATCTATGTAGATGCGGTTCGAGAAGATGTCATCGATCCTGCGGCGCTTGCGCGTGCGGTCAGTGATCGACATACTGCAATCGGCGGTGATGGTTTGATCTTGATTGGCGCGCCAAGTGTTGAGTCGAAAGCCCATGCAAGTATGCGCATTTTTAATGCCGACGGAAGCGAGGCGCAGATGTGTGGCAATGGAATTCGCTGCGTCACGAAATTTGTTGTTGACCGCGGGATTTGTGATGAAAATCCGCTGCGCATTGAAACAGGGCGCGGCGTTCTCGAAATGGAATGGTGGGTTGGCAGCGATGGAAATGTGTGCGATGTCGAAGTCGACATGGGAGAGCCAATTCTTGGCGCTGCTGCAATTGGAGTGCGGTGGCCAGGAATCAATGGTGAATCGCAGATCGTGGCTCGACCGTGGACGGAAGCAATGTGGCACGATGCGATTGTTGGAATGGTCGACGCGCGATCAACCACGGGCGACACGAAGTGGTTGAAGTCCTGTGGGGTTCAGCCCATTGCAACTGTCGTCTCGATGGGAAATCCACACATCATTTTTTGGTGCGATGATGTCGCGAAGGTTCCGCTGGAATCAATCGGCAGCGCAATCGAACGGCACGCATTCTTTCCAGAGCGAATCAATGTTCACTTTGTTCAAGTCTTGGGTCGTGATGAACTTCGAATGCGAACATGGGAACGCGGTTCTGGAATCACACTTGCCTGTGGAACTGGTGCAAGTGCGGTGTGTGTTGCTGGTGTGCTTGAGGGACGATGTGATCGCGCTGTGCGCATTCATCTTCCAGGCGGAGAACTCTTGCTGCGTTGGGATGAGTCAGATGGTCGAGTCAGAATGCGTGGACCTGCGGTTCATGTTTTCGATGGTGAGTGGGACGAAGCGAAATCGAGAGTGATGCATGTCTCTCAGTAATACAGAGCAGAAAATTGCCGATGCAATCGCATCGTGTTCGTCGCAAATGCTGCATGATTTGTCGCATTTAGTTTCGATTCCGACTGGGCATGGATATAAAGCGGGACTGGAAGAGACTCGGATATGGTTCAGCGCAAGATTGTCTGCGATGGGCGCAAAGATTCACCGAACATCAGGAATTGATCGGCCAGATTGGTTGCGTGAACCGTGTGTGAAGGGCGATGGAGAATCTGACAGCAGCGACATTCTGTACGCAGATCGACTCGCGGGAGCGGCCGATGGTGTTCGTATCCTCTTGAGCGGGCATATCGATACGGTGCATGATCCCGCGGGAACTTTTCAAAAACTTTCCGATGAACAGAATGGGATTCGACAAGGACCAGGCGCGGCAGATATGAAGGGGGGGTTGATTGTTGCGCTCAATGCGCTTGAAGTCCTTCATGCTTTAGGAATTTCTGTGCGCTGGTCATTTGTTCTCAACGCCGATGAAGAAAGTGGAAGTTTTTGCAGTGCGCATCAGTTGCAGTTGATTGCGAAGAAACACGATATTGGATTGGTGCTCGAACCCGCAGGTGGCGATGGAAAATTTGTCACCGAGCGATCTGGCTCTGCTCAGTTTCGAATTGATGCTTTCGGTCGAGCTGCTCACGCAGGTCGCGATGCGGCGCTGGGTATCTCTGCTGTCGCTGCGCTTTGCGAAGCAATCAGTCAGGTTCTGTCGATTTCAGATCCCGGCATTGGGCGCACGCTGAATATCGGGCCACTTGAAGGTGGCGAGGCGACGAATATCGTTCCAGATCACGCGGCGGCTTGGGGAAATGCTCGATATCAGAATGACGAGCAACGCGCAGAGATCGATCATGCTCTTGCGAAAATCACGACCCATGACCACGCTTTGCCACGAGTCACAGTGAAGACAATTCATAATCGTCCAAGGAAACCTGCAACTGCGCAGGTGATGGCAATCGCAGAAATTGCGCTTGGTGTTGCGCGGGATCTTTCTGTGAATGCTGGAACTATTTCAACTGGCGGAGTCAGCGATGCAAACGTCTTGCAGGCCGCAGGTCTTCCATGTCTTGATGGACTTGGTGTGCGTGGCGGCAATTTGCACCGAATAGATGAATTTGTCGTGACCGCAAGCTTGGTCGAGCGTGCGACGATTCTTGCTCTGCTTATCAACCGTCTTCTTTCGAGACCTTTCGTAACATCATCTCTATGACCGCAGGCTCATCACATGTCGCAGCATCCACGCATGCCTTGCACGCACCGCATGGGCTGTCTCATCTTCCACATCTGGCAACGGTTCCAGCAGTTCGAAGTGCAATCGACACGATCCTCGCGGAATTGCGGCGTGCGCAGACTTCGATCACTGGCGCTCGATCCGCGGATTCGTCCAAGGTCGAATCGCACGCTTCTTGGTTGAAGCGCAACAACGAATTGCGCGGCCGTGCCACGATGTATCCATACGTTGGTGCAGGCATTGGAAATGGTGCACTTGTGCAACTCGCCGACGGCAGCGTGAAGTGGGACATGATCAATGGAATCGGCGTGAATATGTTTGGGCATTCGGATTCTCGTATGGTCGAAGCTGCACTCGAGAGCGCTCTCTCTGATGTGTGTATGCAGGGACATCTTCAGCACAATGTTGACATTCTTGAGATCGCGGAAATCTTGACCGCGCAAGCCAGTCGGACGAGTCGATTGCGACATTGTTTTGTGACGAATTCTGGTTGTATGGCAAATGAAAATGCGCTGAAGATTTGCCAGCAGAAAACCAAGAGCGCACCGCGCATCATCGCCTTTGCAGATTGTTTTATGGGTCGTTCGACAACGATGAGTCAGATCGGAGATACCGCAGCGTATCGCCAGGGACTTGTGCAGAACATCCTTGTGGATTACATGCCGTTTTATGATCCGAATCTTGGTTCGCGTTCGACTGATATTGCGATGTGGCATCTGAAACAGTTGATCGATCGATATCCCAAGCAACACTCTTGCTTCATCATGGAAGTCGTGCAAGGTGAAGGCGGATTCAATGTTGCACCGCGTGAATTTCTCGAGTCGTTGATGCGGATGTGTCGAGATGCGTCGATTCCAGTGTGGGCCGATGAGATTCAATCGTTCGGACGCACAGAAAATATGTTTGCTTTCGAGACTCTTGGACTCGGCGAATACATCGATGTTGCCACGGTTGGAAAATTGACGCAGGTCTGCGCGTGTCTCTTCACCGAAGATCTCAATCCAGCTCCTGGATTACTCGCAGGAACTTTCAGTTCGAGCACGAGCGCTTATCACGTTGGAAGACGGACGCTGGAAGTTCTGCGTGACGGTGGCTATTACGGCGCCAACGGTCGTATTGCACATCTGAACAAAGCCTTCCGCGCTTGCGCCGAAGATCTCGTTCGTCGTCGGCCAGAATTTTTCCCGCCAGCGATTGATGGATTTGGTCGTCCTGTTCAATCCCTCGTTGGCGGAATCGGTGCCATGATGCGCTTGACTCCACT